>NZ_DAITZW010000002.1:0-127533 GCF_036847465.1 Thermovirga lienii
TGAAGGCAATTATCCTCGTAAGTGGAATAGTTCAAGGTATAGGTTTTAGACCATTCTGCGCCAAATTGGCTCAAAAAATAGGCGTAACGGGTTCAGTATTAAATACATCCGAGGGAGTAATACTTGAAATATTCGGGGACAAAAGACAAATAGAAGCCTACAAACAAGAGCTTATAACTAACGCTCCTCCTTTATCATACATCCAGAACATACAAACACTGGAAGAAAAAGAAGTGGACGCTGTTCCAGATAATTTCCTCATATTGCCAAGCAGGGAAAAAGCAGAGACCAAGGCTTTGATTCCCCCAGACATAGCAACTTGCGAAGATTGCCTAAATGAGATGACTAACCCATATGATAGACGTTTTGAATATCCTTTTATCAACTGTACCAACTGCGGCCCTCGTTTTACCATAATCGAAAGTCTTCCTTACGACCGACCTAAAACAACCATGGCAAAGTTTCATATGTGCCCAGACTGCAAAAGAGAATACGAAAACCCAGACGACAGAAGATATCATGCTCAGCCAGTTGCGTGCCCTATCTGCGGACCACAAGTTTGGCTTGAGAACAACATCTCGGACACCCCTATAGTCAAGGGCAAAGATGCTATAATGGAAACCATTCGTCTTTTGAAGGAAAACCATATAGTGGCTATAAAAGGGCTTGGAGGTTTTCATCTTTCGTGTTTGCCAACCGATGAAGCATTGACAAAACTGCGTTCTAGGAAAAAACGACCTTACAAAGCGTTCGCACTAATGGCAAAGGACCCTCAGGTAGCAGAAAAGTTGGTACACCTAACTGAGGATGCCAAAAGATTACTTACTTCTCCACGAAAACCCATAGTGGTATGCCCCAAGAGGAAAAATGGAGATATCAGTGAGCTTGTGGCTCCTAAGTTGGATACTATAGGAGTAATGTTACCATATACTCCATTGCACTTTCTTCTGTTAAAAGAAATTCCTGTTCTAGTTATGACAAGTGCAAATGTATCTGAGACTCCTATAGTGTCATCTAACCATGAAGCCAAGAGCAAACTTTCCGAAATTGTGGATTACTTCTTGATGCACAACAGAGATATAAAAATGAAAATAGATGACTCAGTCGTCGCATCTGCCGGTAAAAGGCAGATCTTCTACAGACGAGCGAGAGGTTATGTCCCCCACCCAGTATTAGTAAAAAATGCTATGCCGCCTATCTTAGCAGCAGGGGCTGAGATGAAATCTACTTTTGCTATAACAGTAGATAAATACATAATTCCAAGTCAGTACCTTGGGGATCTCAAAGCCCTGGACACCGCCACTTATTACGAAGAAGCCCTAAAACATTTCCTCCGACTTTATAACTTTAAACCAAATGTCCTGGTTAAAGACATCCACCCTCAATATATATCAAGCCAAATAGCACATAAAACGGTTAAACTCTCAACCGCCAACAATATTGAGGAGATAAAGGTACAACACCATCACGCTCATATGGCCTCATGCATGGTGGAAAACGGCATCACTCAACCTGTCATAGGGCTCATATTGGACGGCACCGGCTTAGGAATTGATGGGAAGATATGGGGAGGGGAGATACTTGTAGGAGATCTTAAAAAATTCACCAGAAAAGGGTCCTTGTACGAAGCCCATTTGCCAGGAGGCGAAAAGGCCATATTGGAACCTTGGCGTTTTGCTTACTCCCTCCTTTATGAGACTTTCGGCAAGGAAGGTTCAAGAGATCTAATAGCTACGATCTGGCCCCACAGAGCTCAGTTGATTCCTCTGATGGAAGGAGCACTGCATCTTTCTCCCATAACATCCTCCTGTGGTCGGCTTTTCGATGGCGTCGCGGCACTTATTGGCGTCGAGGAAGTAATAAGTTACGATGGCCAGGCAGCAATGGAACTAGAAGCCATGAGCGCGGGAGCGAGGGAAAAAGCACCGTTCTCTATCGCTAGAGTAGGAGAAATGTTTATACTCGACTGGAGGCCAACCATCAAATGGATAATTAAATCTAAAACTCAAATTCCTGGACCTAGGATAGCTGCAGCCTTCCACAAAGGGCTGGCGGAAAGCTTAGCGGAGATGTGCCTCGAAATTGCAAAAGAAACAGGCATAAAAGATGTTGTTTTATCCGGTGGAGTGTGGCAGAACAAAAGGTTGTTCTCCCTTACGCTCTATTATCTGAAAAAAAGAGCTTTGCGGCCCCTTTGGCACACATCCTTGTCCCCCAACGATGAATCCCTGTCTGTGGGACAAGCGGCGATAGGAGCCGCACTTAAATCTTAAATCAAAATAAACACACGTTCAGCATCCTAGCTACTCGTACCGAGGACTGTAGTCTATTCCGCTATAAAGCTCTAACTTCTCAAGGCTGTGCACTGCTTCTATGTACCTGATTGTGCCGCTCTTGGACCTCATAACCAAAGAGCTCGTCCTTATCTTTTCCCCTTGATAACGGACACCTCTTAACAGCTCTCCGTCGGTTATCCCAGTAGCAGCAAAAAATACGTTATCAGATTTCACCAAATCATCTAAACCGAGCACTTTATTGATGTCCATACCTTGTTCTTTGCACCTTGACGCCTCTTCCTGATTTCTAGGCCACAATTTACATTGCATGTTGCCTCCCACGCATTTTAATGCACATGCTGCTACCACAGCCTCAGGAGACCCTCCTATACCAATTAGCAAATCTATACCGCTGTCCTCTTTGCAAGTCATGAGAGCCCCTGCAATGTCTCCATCTGGTATAAGCCTTATTCTGGCCCCCACCTCTCTAATTTCTTTTATCATGTGTTCATGTCGCGGTCGATCCAATATCACCACCGTCACATCTTCTATGCTTTTGTCAAGAGCTTTGGCCACTTTACGAATGTTTTCCGATATTGGTGCCTCAATATCTATCGCATCAGCGGCCTGAGGACCCGTGGCTATTTTATTCATGTAAAAAATATGTTTCGGGTTGTACATGGTATCTTTCTCAGAAATGGCTACAACACTTATGGCGTTGGGCCTTCCTAATGATAGAAGACGGGTACCATCTATTGGATCAACCGCAATGTCTACCTCTGGCATGTCCCCGCTACCTAAAACTTCCCCATTAAAAAGCATTGGGGCTTTATCCTTTTCGCCTTCTCCTATGACAACCGTTCCTTTCATGTTTATTGTATTGAGCATGTAGCGCATGGCGTTCACCGCCGCTGCGTCTGCTGCGACCTTATCACCTCGCCCCATCCATCTTCCTGCAGCCATGGCAGCTGCTTCCGTTACTCTCACCATCTCAAGTGCCATATTTCTATCAGGTTTGCTCATATCCGGCACCCTCCTTTTGCTTGACATCATTGACCAATATAAGGGTTCCCTGTGAATCTATCAAAAATGGAATCTACATGTCTTATGTAGTAATTTACATCAAAAAGGGAATCCAACAATTCTAAGGATAAGTACTTCGTTATCCGTTCATCGCTTTTACACAGCGCACGAAAATCTTGACCAGTTCTCCACGCTTTCTTGGCGTTGGACTGTATTATTTCGTACGCCCCATTTCTATCCAAACCCGCATCCACCAAGGCCAACAACACTCTTTGACTGAAGATCAGTCCCCGAGTCATATCTAGATTCTTGCTTATATTCTCACCAAACACGTCCATATTACTTATAACCTTTTGCATCATCAGTATCATATAGTGGATTAGATTAAAACTATCAGGCCAAATAACTCTCTCTACAGATGAGTGGCTTATGTCCCTCTCATGCCATAAGGCCATGTTTTCCATGGCTGCAAGGGCATATCCTCTAAGCAGCCTGGACATGCCACATATCCTTTCACACAATATGGGGTTTCTCTTATGGGGCATCGCAGAAGATCCTTTTTGTTTAGACGAAAAGGGCTCTGCCGCTTCAAGAACCTCAGTTCTTTGCAGATGGCGAATCTCTAAAGCTATCCTCTCTAACGTGCCTCCCAATATGGCCAGCGAGGACATTATCGTTGCATGTTTGTCGCGCTGCAAAATTTGCGTGGATATAGGCGCAGGCCTAAGTCCTAACCTAGCACAAACCTTCTCTTCTACATCTGGAGGGCAATGAGCATAAGTCCCTACAGCGCCAGATATTTTCCCTACCTTAATCATTTCTCTAGCTGAATTTAGTCTTACTTCGCCTCTCAAGAGTTCATCCAGCCAATTGAGGATTTTCAAGCCAAAAGTCATGGGCTCAGCATGAACGCCATGAGTTCTACCAATACATGGAACGTACTTAAATTCCTGGGCTTTCTCGCGAACTACGTTTATCAAAGACACAAGGGCCTCTATCACAATGTCCAATGCTCTTGTTAACAGCAGAGAGGAAGCAGTATCTATTACATCACTGCTGGTAAGTCCTAAATGGACATATCTTCCTTCAGGTCCAATATTTTCTGCAACACAGGTCACGAAAGCTATTACATCGTGATGTACTTCCTGCTCTATCTCTTTTATTCTTTCTATGTCGAAGTTTGCTTTCTCCCGTATTACCTTCATGGCGTCGTGAGGAATAACCCCTTTCTCGGCCCACACCTCACAAACGGCCATCTCCACCTCCAACCAGGTCTTAAACTTGCTCTCATCAGACCACAGCTTGCTCATTTCTTTAGTTGAATATCGTTCTATCAAATTATTCATCCTCCTTAAGTGACCGTATTTCTTGCAGCCAATCGTTTCTCACTGCCGACAAAAAATCATCGTACAGGCCACTTCTGAAATCAGGGAAGGTATAATCAAAGGGCACCCATCTTTTACCTCTATATCTCAAAGTAACTTCAGCAAAAATACCATCTCTCAAATATATTCTATGAGCATGGTCTTTAGTAGAAGCCAAAACCAATCGTGCACCATTCACATAGCCAGGATCTATATTAATCTTTCTGGTCTTGCCCGAAGCCCTTTCAATGCCACACGTGAAGAGTTTCCAATCAGCCAGGTTTTCTGCAGCCCAAAGGCCAGTAAAGGAAAAAAACGCTTTGAACAAGCTAGGAGATATATCTTTATAATAATCCGTATATTCAAAAGGAATACCCCGCAACGTGCGCTCCACAGCGCCAAACTCTTTCTTTAAGCAAGATTTCGTCCATTCCAACCATTCGTCATCAGGATAGAGCACACCTACAACAAGCTTAACCAAATATGACATACTCAACTCACAACCTTTTATGTACCACAATTTACTCCAAAAGACCGTTAATAAACTCATCCACCGAAAAAGGCACCAAGTCCTCAGAACCCTCTCCTAGACCTACATAGTATATGGGTATATTCAGTTGCTCAGCTATAGCCAGCAATATGCCTCCTTTCGCTGTGTTGTCATATTTAGTAAGAATAACCCCTGTCAAATCCAACGCTTCCCCAAAAGTCTTGGCTTGTAAAAGCCCATTCTGGCCTGTTACTGCATCAAGCACCAACAAAACATTTTTTTCCCAACCAGGAGTTTCCTTATATGCAACCCTTATAACTTTACCAAGTTCATCCATCAGGTTTTTCTTGGTGTGTATCCTTCCTGCGGTATCTACTACCAAGAAATCGCCCCCGCCAGCATCAGCAGATTTGATTGCATCAAAAACAACTGAGGCGGGGTCGCTTCCGGGCTCTCTAGCTATGACTTTTATATTCAACCTTTCTCCCCAGGTCTTTAACTGCTCTGTTGCCGCTGCCCTGAATGTATCCGCAGCAACCAATATAGGGCGTTTGCCTCTTCCCTTGGCTAATCTAGCTAACTTTGCAGCAGTGGTAGTCTTACCAGTTCCATTGACTCCAACCAAAACGACAAGGCTTTTATTCTCCGTAGCCAATAAATCCTTCCCCATGCCCTCAACTCTTCCCAACTTCTCTCTTAAGACTTCCTTCAAAATCTCTTTTACTTCTTCCTGTGTTTGAATTTTTTCCCTTTTTGTCCTATCTTTAACCTCCCTTACGAGGTCTTCTGAATAGTCGATACCCACATCTCCCTGAATCAAAAGTTCTTCCAACTCTTCCCAGAAAGAGTCGCTCAGAATTGTACCCTTGGAAATTAGGTTGGCAATACCTAGTTTGTTTTTAACTTTTGCCAGTTTTTCTTTTATAGTTCCTAAAACCATCTATCTCTCACCTCAGTTTAGCCAGAGTAATACCCACGGCAACTAGCCTTGTTCCCGTTGGGGTTTAGTTCTTTTCTTCTTGTTGTCTTTTATTTCTTTCTTTTGGCTACCCTCTCTTTTAGCGGCATTGGTTTTGTTTTTATTTTTTCTTTTTGACCTCTTACGCCTTCCTTCCCGCTTACCTTCCTTGGTGGTTTCATCAGAATCCTGCAACGTTTCTGCAACTGAGTTTTTTGTTTTATTTTCTTTATCCTGCATTTCCTCTGAAACTTTTTTACGTTCAATATCTTGGTTCTCGAGTTGTGCTACTTCCCCTGTGGTGACCTCTATCTCAAAATTATCATCCCAAGAAAACTCCGGTTCTTCTTCTATTGGCTCTATTTCAATAAGAGGTTTGACTTGAAAATCAGACCACACCTCTCCCCTCTCAACACATTCTCTGAAGGCCTCAAATTTATCCACGGGCACCAATATTTCTCCCTTACCAGGCTCTATTATCTTCACACAATCAGAAGTTATATCCACGCCAGATATCACATACGTCGCATCAGGCCCCTTTATCTTTGATCCTGGATTGGGCAACCTTTCCCAAAGCTTGGAGTAGGTCTCCCGTTCATATGCGATGCAACACATCAATCGACCACATATTCCTGAAGTTTTCGCGGGATTCAGCGAAAGATTTTGTTCCTTGACCATGCGAATACATATAGGCTCAAAAGTATTCAACCAATAGCCACAACAACAAGGCCTTCCACATGGACCAAGACCTTTGACAACCTTTGCTTCATCTCTTACACCTATTTGCCTTAACTCTATTCTAGTTTTGAACTTCCGAGCCAAGTCCTTGACAAATGCCCGAAAATCTACTCTTTGCTCAGAAGTGAAAAAGAAAAACAGTTTCTTGCGATCCAGCAAATACTCTGCTTCCACTAATTTCATAGGCAACTTATGTCCCTTAAGGATCTCTCTTGCATCAAGCAGAACTTTTTCCTCTTCTTCCCTCTGCAAAGTGCTCTCAGATAGATCAAGAGCTTCAGCTTCCCGGACATAGATCAAATCTTGAAAAAGAGGCTCACTGCCCTTCAACTGGGGTGACTCATCCTGGGATACATTGCTAAATTTTTCCCTGTACCGTTCAACTTTGTCGGGACTTACTCCTCCTAGATTTAGCGCTAACTCAAGACCTCTAGCGCTCTCGACGACTATGTAAGTTCCTTTTTGTAGATTTCTATCTATATCTACAACTCCTAGAAATCTAGGTTTACCAAAGGACACCAGATAAAAGCTCAAAATCATACCCCTCCCACAACACCATATATATTAAATCCTCGAGCATTTCTTTGGACATATTGTACTTCTCTGACAACACTCTTGCCATCTCAATGTCGGCGGCCTTATCGAACCTACCTTCATCAACCAGGGTTGACACCCAACCGGACAAAACCAAAGCTACCTCACCAGTACTCATATTTGATGTAGATCTCAACCATTTCAAAAATTGATCTTTATTTTTAGGTATATCAGTCGATGATTTTAGCAAGGGAAGCTTGAAACGAAAAATGTGCAACCTGCTTTTAAGCGTGGGAAGCATTTTTTCTTCTTCCATCAAAAGGGCTACCAATCCATCTCCCGGGGTCTCCTCGGTAAGCTTCAACAGGCTGTTGGCCGCAGGAAGGGAAAGTTTGTCGCATCCTAAAAGAAAAGCAACCCTTCTGTTGGCGGCCACAGGGAAAAGGGATATCTCTTCCCATAGACTCATACACTCTTTGATCCCTGGAGGTTTGTCTGGAGAGCCGATAATTATTAAATCAGGATGACTCTCTCCAACCCACGCCTTGCAAGATTCACAATTATCTTCCCCTGTTTTGCTTTCACACAATAGAGACTTGCCTAACTCCACAGCAAGCTTCCTCTGCAAAGAACCTGGAAGTACACATGCAAAATTGGTATCTATCCCATTGCTTTTGATCTCCGCCACCAAGGAAGAAAAGGACTCTTGAAGAAAATTTTGTTCTTCCTCATTCTCATTAACAGCCAGATTTTTCTTCTGCATATTTCCTCAATTCCTCCGTTAGCTGCATACAGACTAACTTTTCATCCTTGTTAGCGTCTATTCGCTTTATCCTATTAGGATTTTCTCTCCAAAGGGTTTTATAGCCTTCAGCTATGCGCTCCAACAGATGCAAATCCTTTTCTATCCTATCCAAGTTTCCCCTTTTTGAAAGCCTCTTCACTGCCACATCGACAGAAACATCAAACCAGAAAGTCAAATCAGGCTCTGGGAGCTTCGCGATATTTATGATTGTTCTTACATCCTTTTCTGGTAAACATCTTCCCCATACCTGATACGCCAGAGTGGAGTCATTGTACCTTTCAGAGACAACTATATTGCCCTCATTCAACGCAGGAGCTATTACCCGCTCTACGTGTTCACACCGATCTGAGATAAAGAGAAACAACTCTGCCCAGGGGTTTGAGAAATGGGTTTCAATTATAGTGTTCCTTAGGTATATCCCGCCAGGCCACCCCCCAGGCTCGTGTGTAAGCACAACATTTTTGTCTTTCCAGATGCCTTTTATTATCTCCGCTACCCGTTCAGCTTGGGAGCTTTTCCCTGATCCATCTATTCCTTCCAACGTTATAAACATGGCTAGTTGCATACCACCTATCCTACTATTATTTTCATTACCTAAAACCTGTAGAACACTCCCAGCGAATCTCTTTCCTCCGAATCTATTTCCTGATGCTTATAGAACAATCCCCAATCCTCATCTATAGAATACTTACCCTCAACGGAAAAACTGCCACCTTCTTCGTTCCACCAAGCAGCGCCTATAGACAAATCCCCCTTGGAAAAGTCTGGGTTATAGGACAAACCAAAACCAAAGTAATCATTTATTGAGCCTGATATGAATTGCCAGTCTTTGTACTCATAACCCACGGCACCTGTAAATCCAGGATCATCACCTATGTTTGCCATTCCTACCAGCAATGAGTATGGAGAATCACCTTTCTTCAAATGGATATAGGCATCGAATATGGGATCCCTTCCATCTAAATCTCCATGTAAATATAGGTCGCCACCTAATTTTATCGATTCGATGAATGCAAGGGTTTTATCGGCTCTATCAGCTAGGTCTGATAGTTTCCTCAAGTTGAAGGCTTTGCCAGACTCCCCCTCAAAGCCTTGGACGAACTTCCTTATGGAAATAGCCATTTCTTTGGCTTCCTCTGCAGCTTCTTTGATTTTTACTACTGTTTCTCTCAAGTCTTTGCCACCTTTTTTATCTTTGTCAAATTCGGAAATTATAAAATTCAACCGACTAGACAATTCCTCAGCGTTTCTGACAAGTTTTGTTATATTGCTCCTATTTTCCTTCACAGTGGCTTCCATATTTGCTGATAGGTTTTCGAATGAATTGGCGGCTTCTTCCACAGCTCTAGCTGCATCGACAATTGCTGGTTTCGCTTCTTCGACGAAGTTCTCTAAATTGTCAGCCATTCCAGAAAGATTTTCTAAAAAGGCATTTACCTTTGAAAAAGTGTCTTTTATGCTACCAAGACCTTCCTCTATGTCCCCAAGTATTTCGTCAAAGGAGGGGGGGAGCTCTCCTATTACTCTGGCTTTAGGCCCCAACAATTCTCTAGATGTTCCCCTTATTATTTTTACTCTGGGCTCACCCAAAAGACCTCCAGTATCTATGGTAAACTTGCTATCAACCGGCAATGATATCCCTTCTTTCAAACCTACCGTCACCAAAACTCCTTCCTCTAGAAGCTCCATAGAATTTACTCTACCCGATTCTATTCCAGAGACTAAAACTGGTGAACCTACGCTTAGACCCATTGCATCATGGAAAACTATGCCTAGTTCATAACCTTTTTCTTTAAAGCGCAAGCCTCCACTGAAGAATACCAAAAGGCCTAACAATATTATTGTTACCAGAGCAAATATTCCTATCTTAATTTCCCTATTCATGGCAGATCTCCCCCACGCACCGAAATGAGCCCCGCAGCGAAACGTTTTACCGCCGGATCATCCATCTTGTTCCATTCATCACAGGTGCCACGCCATACCACCCGCCCATCATCCATGAGAACCAATCTATCTGCAATGCCTAAAGCTGACACCATGTCATGGGTAACAACTAAAACAGCTACTTGAAATCTTCTGCACAGGGTTACGATCAGAGCATCTATATGTCTTGCAGTTAAGGGATCTAAGCCAGTTGTTGGTTCGTCAAGGAGTAAAACTTCAGGTTCGTGAACTAAAGCTCTAGCTATGGCAACTCTCTTTCTCATACCCCCTGAAAGTTCCGAAGGATACAGCTCCCTCACATCTTCTAGCTCCACATGGTCTAACATTTCTTTTACTTTTTTTTCTATGAACGCTCTATCTTCTATACCTCTACAATACTTCAAGGGAAAGGCAATATTCTGACCGACTGTTAAAGAATCGAACAGAGCCCCACCTTGAAAGACTACTCCCAATCTTTTCCTAAAATCGGCCAGATCCTTCTCCTCGGTTTCCGGCGTCACGTAAGAATCAAAAAGCTTCATCCTGCCCTTCTGTATCTTCTGTAAACCAGCTATAACCCTAAGAGTAGTAGTTTTGCCACAGCCCGATGGGCCCAATATGCACTTGACCTCTCCCATACTCAATGAAAGGTTGATGCTTTTAAGGGCTTCCTTGCTGCCGAAAAAAACCGAGACTTCTTCAAGAGTAACAACCGGAGGACTCAACTTGACATACCTCCAAACAAAAGGCTCGAAAGGATGTAGTTTGTGGCCAATATAAGCATATTGCTCCAAACAACAGCTCTTGTAGTAGCTACACCTACTCCTTTTGCTCCCTGCCCGGCTCTGAAGCCGTGGGTACATGCAGAGACGGCTATCAAAATCCCAAAAACAGCTGCTTTGATAATTCCCCCCCATATATCATAGGGATCAAGAAGTACCTCAAGAGATTTTCTGAAAATATGGGAATTGACCCCATGAGCCAGAACGTATAAAAAAGCCCCGCTTATACCAATAAAATCTGAGAAAATGGTCAAAGCTGGCAGCATTATAAAACTTGCAAGCAGCCTAGGAGCACCTACAAAAACTATGTCGTCTAATCCGAAAGCTTTGAGGGCATCCAACTGCTCAGTCACTTTCATGGAGCTTATTTCGGCGGCCATCGATGCTCCTACCCTCCCGCTAACCACGAGTCCTGTCAGCACAGGAGAAAGCTCCCTGGTGATACTAAGGCCAATCACCCCTCCAATATAGCCTGTCGCTCCAAACCTAATGAACTGATCTATGGTCTGAACCGCCATAACCATTCCCGTAAACGCGCTTGTTATCGCTACCATGAACACAGAGCTTACACCTATGCGCTCCAACTGCTCTGAAAAATCCTGTAAGCTCCAGGTTTTCGACAACAAGCCGCTTGTAATCTTAAAAAAAATTACAAAAAATGCTCCCAGGTTTTCTACCACTAAGATAATCTCTCGTCCTAACCAGCTAATTATCCGCAAAAGCTGGCCTCCTTCCAAAGCAAATCAGGAAAATTATTTCTGCTTGTCAGCGACCTTTATTAACTTCCTCAATAGGCCATCAACATAATAGTTCGACTTAAAAACTTTTAGCAGTCCCTTTTCCATTTTTTCCTTCTTTATCTCGCTCAAAAGTCTTTTATCTTCTTTCTCGGTTTTAGAGGACCACGGGGCCCTGTCGGGGGTCTCATATCTAAGCTCAACTATAACTTCGTTGTTAGCCTCAATTGAACTTATCTCGCGCAAAAGCTCGTTCAAATTGGTGATAGCTCTCCATCCTTGCAGCAAAGACTCCTGAGACGGCTCGTCTATGCCTCCACCTCTTACTACCACCTCATAGGTCCCAGCAGCATCTTCTGGAACGTTCAACGTAAACTTCCTCTCGATCGCTTTACCCCTGTATGGACGCATTTTTACTTTCACTTCAAAGGTCTCTCCAGGTTTTAAATCCCTTTCAGGCACTATGAGATCCTCTATCAGAAGAATTCTAGGTTCCTGGGTCACCTCAACATCAAGATGCACACCAAAGGGATTTATCTCGTAAAAAGGGTTCAGCATTATGGTCTTTGTTATGTCCACCGCTTCCGAAAACATATCCTTCGCCAGGTCTTTTCCTGAGTAGAACATGTTTGTCCTTTGCCATCCCTCAACTAGTGAGCCACCTTCTATCTTTAAATCAACCTTAGCGGTGCCTTCTCCTTTTCTTTCCCAAGTGTCATCCCATAATCCAATCAAAATGTTATCTATAAGTTCGCTTAACAAAAAGGGGTCGTTCACAAACTGAAACCTTTTTTTGACTATTTTGCCTGTATCTTTGTCCCGCATACTAAGAGAGAAATCAAACGCCGTAGGAATTTTGCCTATATATCCGCCAATGGCTTGCGGCCTGTCCTGAGTAACCACTCCTACAATCTCTGTCGGAGTCCCTATTTTAAAAGGAGCTTGTACGCTAGGTATTACATCGTGAATCCAAGCCTTAGCCAAAGGATAGTAAACTGCACCGCGATTTAAAAATGGGTGCGCAAAAGCCAGAAAACGTCCATCCTTGGATAAAGCTGTGAGTGTGCCAGTAGCAGCGATAGAGACGTCTCCCCACGCCAAAAGGACACTAACAGCATCCCCAGGAGTTAGTTTTGCATTCATGTTAACGGGCAGTGAAGTAGCCTTAAAAGAGTGGGGCAACATAGAATAGCTGGTTCCAAGTTTTTCGCTTATTTCTCCAGCGCTACGATCACTTACCCCATACATCATTATGGGAGTTTCCAGGTTCTTAATATCGCCGCTTTTCTTACCTTCAGTTTCACTGTTCTCAATTTTTATATTTATAGGTTCCCTCAATTTTATTTCTCTGTCCGGCCACTCCCAAACTGCAGCCATTTCAGATATAGGAGTCACAAGCCCTTTGTCATGTTCACTGAAATGCCAACCGTACCCTATGGCACCGACGAGCTTCCCATCTATGAAAACAGGACTGCCACTCATCCCGGCTGCTATTCCACCTGTTTTTTCTATTACCGGACCGTAAGCTTGAATTAATATTAATTGGTGGGGCAACTCGACCGATGGGACTACGCTCAAGACTTTAACAGGAAAAGTAACTACCTCCTGTCCCTTGACCACAGTGTAAGCAATTCCTTCCATGCCTGGTTTGATGTCATCAAGAGACATAACAGGTATAGTTGAATTAAATGTAGACTGCGCCATGGCGAAAGTACAGCAACAGAGGATAAAAATTATAGAAAGTAAAAGTTTCAACTTAAATCTAAACATCCTTTGCCCCTCCAGTTATTTATCATTTGTTCTTTTCTTGCGCCGTTTCAGTTCAGCAAAAATGAAATCATCCAAGTCGCCGTCTATTACTGCCTGAATGTTACCTTTCTCTACCCCAGTACGATGGTCCTTAACCAAAGTGTAAGGATGAAAAACATAAGATCGTATCTGGCTTCCCCAACCTATCTCCTTCTTTTCCCCTTGAATTTGTTCAAGCTGCTCCTGCCTTTCCTGTTGCATTCGCTCATAAAGGCGACTTTTTAATATATTCATGGCCACCTGTTTATTCATGTGTTGAGATCTTTCATTTTGGCAGCTCACGACGATCCCCGTCGGTATGTGAGTAATTCTCACTGCCGAATCCGTCATGTTGACGTGCTGCCCCCCTGCACCACCAGCCCTGAAGGTATCTATCTTAAGTTCTTCAGGATTAATATTGATCTCCACGTCATCAGGAAGCTCAGGAGAGACATTGACAGACGCAAAGCTGGTGTGTCTCCTCTTTGCGGTATCAAAAGGTGAAATTCGAACAAGCCTGTGCACTCCCCTCTCGCACTTCAAAAATCCATAGGCGAAGGGACCAAAAACTTGAAACGTAACAGACTTAATTCCCGCCTCCTCCCCCTGAGAAATTTCAAGCACTTTAGTCTTGAATCCCTTGTTCTCAGCCCATCTTAGATACATTCTGTAAAGAATCTCTGCCCAATCTTGGGAGTCTAGGCCTCCAGCCCCTGGGTGTATGCTTACTATCGCATTTGACTCGTCATATTCTTCATCAAGAAGCAGCATTACTTGCTCTTCTTCTATTCTCTTCTTAAGTTTTTCAGCTCTTTCGTAAAATTCTTTTTCCAGAGCTTCGTCCTGCTCCATCGCCAATAGCTCAGCAATGGTTTCTATCTCTTTCAACTCATTTTCCATCTCTTGCCATTTGCTATAACGATCCTGGAGCAAAGCCAGTTTTTTTGTTAACTCTTGGGCATCATCCCTATCCCAAAAGCCCTGCTCTCCCGTCATTTCGGTGATTTGGTCTATTTTCTTCTTTAGTGAAGCTGGGTCAAAGGCTGTCCTGCAGCTCCGTCATCATGGAGCGCAGTTCCTCCAATACGGTAGATATGGGCAATAAGGTCATTCGAACTCCTCCTTAAACTGTTCTTTCATTATATAATGTGAATGCTTATTATCCAAAAAGCTTTGCTACGAGCGGATTACCATTATATCATCACCATTGTACGAAAATTGGTTTAGGAGGCCTCTAAATGCTGAAAACAAATGATACAAAAAAAAAGGTGTTGAAGATTCTCATGGAAAAAGAAAAAAATCTGATCTCTGGCTCCGAACTGAGCTCCCTTTTGAACGTATCAAGACAGACCATATGGAAAACTATAGAGTCTCTAAGAGAAGAGGGATTTTACATAGAATCCGTACCTCATCAAGGATACAGGCTTTTGGATAAAAACGAAGCAGATCTCAGCCCAACATGGATAGAACTTGAGCTCGAAGACGTAGCGTGGGGCCATCCCATACTTTACTGGGAATCCCTAGACTCTACTCAGGAACCTGCCAAATCTCTAGCCCGTCAAGGAGCCAGCGAAGGAGTCGTAGTGATATCTAGAGAACAAAAAGCAGGAAGAGGAAGGCTCGGTCGAACCTGGCTTTCCCCGGAAGAAGGAAGTATAAGCCTTTCGGTTTTAACCCGTCCAAACATTGACCCCAGCCTACTACAGCTTTTAAGCTTATCAACGGCAATTGCTGTGCACGATAGTCTAAAGGAATTATTCAACATAGATCTTGAGCTTAAATGGCCCAATGACGTATTGTTCAGGGGAGCTAAGCTTTGTGGAATATTGATTGAAGCCTCTAGTGAACCTGGCAAGGTCCATTATGCCGTCATAGGTGTAGGAATAAACGCCAATTTAAGCCCCCAAATACTTAGATCCGTCGACAAACCCACTACTTCCCTTAAGGCTATACTAGGAAAGGATGTCCACAGGGGGAAAATCATAGCTACTCTTATTAGAAAACTCGAAAAAGAGGTCAAAAACTTGGAAAAAAACGAGGGTATCACAGAATGCATACAAAAATACTCAAAACTTTGTTCGACCTTGGGGATGAAGGTTAAAGTTGAGCAAAATGACCAATTTACCGTAGGCACAGCAACAGGTATTTCTCCTTTGGGGAACCTCATTGTAAAAATGGAAGATGGATCTACCTCCACCTTCGCTGCTGCCGACATAACCCATTTAAAGATGTCAGAGGCTCAATAAATAAAAGAAGGACAAAAACATGGCAACTTTATCAAAAATTTGCTGAACGGTACGCATTCCATATCGATAAATTAAATTCATAAAGATAAACGAAAAAATCCTCCTCTTTGGTGGGATAGGCAAACTTCACCTTTAGTGGCACACCTTCAAGGGTTGGCAACAGATTTTTAGGCAGATTCGAACTGTAAACTACTACGCCTTTGTTGGACTTGATTTGCGAAATTATTTCATCAAATTCTTCTGGAGTAACGCCATCTATCTCGTGTTTAGCCTTAAAAATTTGTTTGCTCCTGCCACTGACTGCCCTCAACCAACATCCCGAAAATCCTGTGAGGTCAAAAATTTCTACGTTCCAAAGAAGTTGCCTACCTACTCTGACAACGCTATCCAATCGTGTCTGAAACTCTGCCAATCTTCTCTGATAATACGGATAATGGCTAGGATCAATAGCAGATAGAGAGCGCATCACCCCCAGAGCGATGAAAGGTAACATCGATGGATCCAAAAAATAACAGCTATTCTCTAGCTTTGAGGGCTTATTCTCATATATTGAAACCAACCTTTCATACTTAGGAGATATACCCAGTCTTTTGATTTCCTTCAGCTCTCTGTAAGGCACAAAGATATAGTCACCTTTGGAAACCTTTGACACTTTGACTAAATTCCCTTCGTCGTTCCAAAAATAAAACGGGTGGACGTTCCAGTACACCCCTCCTATAAACTTGACTATGACATATAGCCAAGGATCAGAAACCAATATATTGGTTTCCTGTTCCTTGGCAAAAACGTTTGAACGGAAAAAAATAATGCATAAACATAGAGCCATAAAAAAAACTTTTAGGGCTTTCTTGCTTTTTGGTTTGTGCCTCAAAAAAACGCTCACAAACACTAAGATCTGCTCCCCGGCTTAACTAATGGTAAAGATGAATCCTTGCATAACGGACAGTCCTCTGGTAAATACACAGAAAAATCTACCTGCCATAACGAAATGGGACTTGGTAAACTTTGAAGCTTTCCAGAGCTTCTATCCACTATACAGGCCACACCTAATAAGTCTGCACTAGTTTTGGCATTTACGGCCTCAATAGTCTCAAGAGTCGACTTTCCCGTTGTGATCACATCTTCAACCACTACGTACTTTCCTCCACTAGGTGGAGTAAACCTTCTCATCTTCATTATTCCGCCCTCCCTCTCGCAGAAGAGAAAGGGAACGTCTAAGGCCCTTGCAACCTCATGTCCTATTATGAGGCCTCCAAGGGCTGGTGAAACAACGAAATCAGGCTTTCCCAATTTTACTATTTTTTCAGCCAGGAGTTTACCTGCTATTTCGGCATTTTTAGGAAACCTTAGGAAAAGGGCACACTGTAAATAATAAGGGCTATGTAGACCTGAAGAGAGCAAAAAGTGACCTTCCAGTAGAGCTCCCGACTCTTTCATAAGTTGTTCTATGTACTTATAATCTAAAGGTTTGTTCTGCTCTTTACTCATTTTCCAAATCCTCCAATATATTATTTATAACCTCTTTGGGATCATGGGATAGCAAAATAGGCCTACCCACCACTATATAATCTGCTCCACTCCTTGCCGCTTCAGCGGGCGTTGCCACTCTCTTCTGATCATCTTTATTAACGAAATCCTTTGGACGAATTCCAGGAACTACTTTCAATAAATTCTCATATTCTTTTCCACTAAACAAATGCAGGTCTTTCGTCGAACAAACTATACCATCCATTTTTGCTGCAAGACAGGCTTTTGCTCTTGCTACAAGGCTTTCTTTAATGGAGCATCCAGGAGTTACTTCTTGCAACGTCGATTCATCCATGCTCGTAAGAACCGTTACACCAAACAAAAGAGGTTTTTCTTTGGAACCTCTCGCACGAAAAGCATCTTCCATCATTTTTATTCCACCAGCAGCATGTAGCGTTAGAGCCCACAAACCCAATTCCGAAGCGGCTTCTACTGCTCCCTTCACCGTGTTAGGTATATCATGAAGTTTAACATCTAAAAAGACATCCCAACCTTCCCCAATTACAAAGCTCAGAAAATCCTTTCCTCCTTTGATAAAAAGCTTGGGCCCTATTTTTATATACTTTAAATTACTGCAATTTTTGGTAAGAAACTCTCTCGCTTCCTCTGGAGAATCCAAATCCAATGCAAGGATGAGTTCAGTCTTTCTATCTCTCAAAAAAATACCCCCTTATCTCTTTATGCTTTTTGAGCTATCCCAACGATTTCTTCCAAGTCGTTTATTTGGTTTTCCGCCATGTAATTTTCTATTCCATCACAAATTTTTTTCACAACTTCAAAATCCGAGAACAACGCAGTCCCAACCTGAAAAGCTGATGCTCCAGCCATTAACATAGCGAGCGCTCCCTCCGCATCAGCTACTCCTCCACACCCTATGACTGGAATCTTCACAGCAGATGCTGCTTCCCAGACCAATCTGAGGGAAAGAGGCAATATAGCGGGCCCCGATAGCCCTGCGAAAATCCGTTCGAATACAGGCTTTTTCCTTTTCACATCTATGGCCAGCCCTAACCATGTATTTGCCACCACTACAGCATCGGCACCACAACTTTCGGCTACTATGGCGCCATCGCAAATCTTTGGAACATTAGGAGATAATTTAACCCACATATCCCCCCGCCATAAGGCTCTCGCTCTCTTCAGTACCTTCTCCAAAGAGGCTAAGTCCAAAGCCCATGTCATACCCCCTCCAGATACATTAGGACAGGAAACATTGATTTCTACTGTGCCCGTAAAGCCAAAGGAAGTTAGAATGTCTAAAAGGTGATATAGTTCCTCCTCCCGATGAAAGGCCAAATTGAAAATTATGGGACATCCGCAATCTTTCAATTGGTCGAATTCATTTTTCAAAAAGGCCTCCAGCCCTGGGTTTTGTAAGCCTATACTATTCAAAAGACCACAATTGGTTTCCCATATTCTGATGCCCCTATTTCCTTCTTTCGGAGAAAGGGTCAAACCTTTTGTGCAAATTGCCCCAACGTTATCGACCACCCCTGATGGCCATCTCTCTGGTTCCATAGGCCATACTCCGGAAGCAATTATCGCAGGAGAGCGCAAGGTCAAACTTCCTATCTTCGCTTGTAGAAGCCTCTTAGAGCTCATCCCAGCTCACCTCCGACATTCTAAACACCGGACCATCAGCACACACCCTCCTGTTACCCAGGGTAGTTGGTATAACACATCCCAAACAACCACCTATTCCACAGGCCATGCGGGCTTCCAAGCTAACGTAGACTTGATCTTCCCTGACTTTGTGTATCAGTGAACCCCCTAGAGCCTTTAACATACCAATAGGGCCACAAGCCCATACCTCATCATCTGTTCCAACACCTTCTTCGGTGAGGAACGTCAAGGGAGTTCCCGATCTTCCAATGCTTCCATCGTCAGAAAAAACTTCTAGGTTGGTATCGCTCATAAGCTCACTTTTACAGAAGTTTTCCCATTCTCCTCCAGGAACTCCTATAACCAATTTAGCAGGCACTATATCTTTATACCTTTTGTATGCAAAAAGCATGGGCGCTATACCCACTGAACCTCCTAAAAGTAAAAGCCTTTGCCCCGATGGTGCTGGAAAGGGTTTCCCACATGGTCCCCTCAATTTTACTTTAGCTCCTTCGATAGACGAATTTATAATTTTAGTACCCCTACCCACAACCTTTACAAGAAAATCCAGGGATCCATTTTCATGAACCGCAATGGGTGCAAACGGCCTGGAAAGGAGGGGGTCAAACCCCTCCCACGACTTCAGCAAGTAAAACTGGCCAGGCAAAGGTATGCTAGAATCTTCTTCCGGCAAGACCCTAATCATGAATAACTCGTCGCTGAATTGAAACTTCTCAAGAACGATAGCTCCAAGATCTCTAGTCCCGTTCATGGTCAATCCCCAGCTCCCATAAGCTCATTATCGCAAAACAAAACCTCTCCATCTCGCAAGGTCATCACAGGCCACCCCTTCAAAACACTCCCATTCCATGGCGTAAGACGGGCTTTGCTCTTCCATTTCTCAACTTCGACAACCTTTTCCTTATTTAGATCCAACACTGTTATATCTGCTGGGGCACCCTCTTTGATGGCGCCAAGATTTGACCACCTTTCTGGCAAAAGTCCAGCAGGTTTGCTCGTCCATAGGGTTAAAAGTTTCTCCAGCGGACAAATCTTTCGCTTCGACCATTCATTCAGGACCGCTGCAACTGAACATTCCAAAGAAGCGATCCCAAAAGGAGCTTCTTGGAAGGGTAGATCCTTTTCGTCCATGTGGTAGGGTGCATGATCCGTAGCTATTGCATCTACGACCCCCTCTGATATGGCCTGCCATAAGGCTTCTACGTCTTCACAACTTCTCAAAGGGGGATTTACCTTGTAAGTAGCGTCAAATCCACTTTTTACCACTGCCGTTTCATCCAAGGTAAGGTGATGAGGTGTAACATCACATGTAACCGGTAATCCTTTTTCTTTTGCCTTCTTTATCTCATCTATACCCGCCTTTGTGCTTACGTGCGTGAGATGGATAGCAGCTTTTGTCTCTTCCGCCAGAGCTATACACTTTTTGATGTCAATTGCCTCAGAAGAAGCAGGATTCCCTTTGAGACCTGATACTGAGGAACACAAACCGTAGTTGACTTGGCCTCCTTTGGAGAGATCACCATCCTCGGGATGCTCCATTATCCTGACGCCAAGGTGGGTAGAGTACAAAAGGGCTTTCTGAAGCAAACTGCTGTCCTTCACAGGAGAACCATCGTCAGTAAAGAATACCGCTCCTTCCTCCGCCATCTTGCCCATTTCTGCCATGACTTTTCCTTCCCTACCTTTACTCACTGCCCCAGCGGGCAAAACCCTTGCGCCACCGCTTGATTTGCCTTTTTCTATTACATATCTAATTAAGAATGGGTTATCAATGGGAGGATCGGTATTAGGCATAGCCACGACAGTGGTGTAACCGCCGTTGGCTGCTGCTTTCGAACCTGACGATATATCCTCTCTCCATTCCTGCCCAGGGTCTCTAAAATGTCCATGAAGGTCTATAAAGCCTGGACAAACAAGTAATCCCTCTAGATCAACAATCTTCACATCACCCTGCAGGGAAGGTTTTTCCTTTGATATCTTGCTTACAACACCGTTTTCTATCAAAATGAATTTTTCATCATCAAGCATCCTTTTCCCGTCGAACACCTTGCAATTGGCTAGCAAGATTCTTTTCATTACCTCGCACCTCCAAGACATAGATACAGTAGGGCCATCCTAACGGCTACGCCACTTCTCACCTGTTCAAGGATCACACTCTGTGGGCCATCTGCCACAGCGCTATCTATCTCCACCCTACGGTTTATGGGACCTGGATGCATGACCAGAGCATCCTTTTCAGCCAAAGCTATCAGTTCCTCGTCTGCTCCAAAAAGTTTGAAATATTCATCCAAAGAGGGGAACAGCCCTTCTTCCTGTCTTTCTCTCTGTATCCTCAAGAGATAGACCATATTGGCCCCTCTGACAGCCTCTTTTGGATCACTCAAATATTTAACCCCATAGTATTCTAGTTCGGGTGGCATAAGAGTCTTTGGTCCAGAAACCACCACATCACACCCCATTTTCTTAAATCCAATCATGTCGCTTCTGGCCACCCTACTGTGTACTATGTCGCCAACAATGGCTATCTTCATCCCTTCTAGCGAACTAAAATGCTTCGACGCAGTGTAGATGTCCAAAAGAGCCTGGGTAGGATGAGCATGAGCACCATCACCTGCGTTGAAAACAGACGCATGCTTAAGCTTCCTTTGCAGATATGATGCGGCACCTACAGCACCATGCCTTATGACTATGGCGTCTGCGCCCATGGATTCCAACGTCCACGCCGTGTCCCTTAGAGTCTCCCCCTTTGCTGTACTTGAACCTGAGGCGGACCAATTAACCACGTCTGCGCTGAGCATTTTCTCAGCCAATTCAAATGAAACTCTAGTCCTTGTAGAAGGCTCAAAAAACAAATTAACTATGAGTTTTCCTCTAAGAGCAGGAACTTTTTTAATAGGTCTGTCCAACAAATCCTCCATGTTTCTAGCTTGGTCTATTAGGTGAAGTATCTCTTCTTTCTCCCAACAATCAATGTCTATTAGATCTCTGTGTCTCCACTCCATAATTTATTCCCCCCGTTCGCAGATAACTACCTCATCTACACCGTCCAGCTCTTCCACCCGCACTTCCACTATCTCGTTCTTTGAGGTGGGAATATTTTTTCCTACGTAGTCGGGGTGTATCGGCAACTCCCTATGCCCTCTATCGATGAGGACACAAAGCTGAACAGATGCTGGCCTACCTAGGTCCATCAAGGCATCTAGTGCAGCGCGAACAGTTCTACCCGTGTATAAGACATCATCCACCAAAATAACGTTTTTCCCAGTTATATCCACTGGGATACCTGTACTATGAACCACAGGTTGATCATGTAAAAGCGAGAGGTCATCCCTATACAGAGTAATATCAAGGACTCCTGTTACAACCTTTTCCTGCTCTAATTCTGCAATATACTGCTTCAGTCTACTTGCAAGGTGGTTTCCCCTTCGCTGTATTCCTACCAGCAGGCTATTACTCATACCCTTGTTTTTCTCCAATATCTCTAACGCCAGCCTTTTCAGAACTCTCTCCATTTCCTCTTTGCTCATAATTTTCGCCTTTTCCTTCATTCAGCACACCTCCTGTAATAAAAAGCGGGAAACAGAACGCTAATAAGCGCTGTTTCCCGCTCTAAAATACTTTCCCTTATTGCAATGGCCATAATTGGTCTTTTGCCTGCAACCAGCATGGTAGACCCCCTCGCGATATTCACGAAGGAGATTCTACCAGAAAAACAATTTTTATGCAAGCGGTTGCATATTCTTTAAGGCATCTTCTGCCGCCTTCCTTTTGGCTTCCTTTATGCTTCTGCCCTGCCCTTGCCCAATTACTTCTCCGTTCAGTAATATCCTTACCCAGTGCAGAGGTCTATGAGGTGGCCCCTCCGTCTTTACAAGTTCGTAGATCATTTCACCTTTATCCAAGAGGACCTTCTTTAACTCTAAGTTGGCATCATATATTCTTTGCTCCAACTCTGTTTTTTTCTTTTCGCAGTATTGCCTAACGATTTTGTGAGCTGTCTCGTATCCACCATCTAGAAAATATGCGCCAATTAAGGCCTCCATGGCATCCGAAAGGACCGAATAATTGTTCCGCCCTCCCTCTTTCTCCAATCCCTTACCTATACACAAGAACTTATCTAATCCAATTTCCAAGGCCCATTCAGCCAAAGCTTTCTCGCAAACTAGGGCCGCTTTCTTGTGAGACATCTGTCCCTCATCGTCGGAGGGAAAAGTTTCATATAGAAAAGAGGACACCACCAATCCGATAACGGCATCTCCCAAAAATTCCAGCCGCTCATTAGATACATCAAGGCCCTTTTCGTTAGTGTAGGACATATGACATAGGGCCTCTTCGAAAAGGGCCCTATCTTTGAGTGGATATCCAAAAAACGACTCTATTTTTTTAAGATCATCGCTTCTCATCGTTTCTCTTTTCTTGAGTATCTCGACAAACTATCCTTTGTATCCCTCCACAGCCAAGACAGCGTTATGTCCACCGAAGCCAAAGCTGTTCACCAGTAGCTTGTCTACAGATTTCTCTAGAGGTGCACCGTGGGCCACCACATTAACAGCAGAACATGCAGGATCTATATTGACACAATTTACCGTAGGATGCACTATCCCCTCAACAATGGACTGAAGAGCCGCTATGAGTTCCAGGGCACCAGCAGCGCCAAGGCAGTGACCTATCATGGATTTCGTCGAATTGACCAAAATATTTTTGGCATGGTCACCAAAAGCGTTAACTATCGCCTGGGTCTCCATCTTATCGTTCAAAGGCGTGGAGGTACCATGAGCATTTATGAGCTCCACCTCTTCTTTCTTCCAACCTGCCATCTCTACCGCTTGAGACATGGCTCTTGCGGGGGTTATAGCCTCGGGATCCGGTGCCGTTATGTGGTAGGCATCGCAATTTGAACCGAAGCCCTTTACCTCAGCGTAAATCTTGGCTCCCCTCTTCAGTGCGTGCTCCAATTCTTCAAAGATAAGAATGCCAGCTCCCTCACCCATCACAAAACCGTCTCTGTCAATATCGAAAGGTCTAGATGCCCTAGCTGGGTCATCATTTCTAGTGGAGAGGGCTTTCATTGCACTGAATCCTGCCACTGCTATAGGGGTTATTGCTGCCTCGGAGCCGCCTGCCATGATAATATCAGCTTCGCCCCTTCTGATAGCATGGAAGGCCTCGCCCATTGTATGAGTCGCAGTAGCACAAGCTGTTACTACACATATATTTGGCCCCTTGGCTTTATATCGCATTGCCACATAAGCAGCAGGCATATTACTCAACATCATGGGTACGCAGAAGGGACTAACTCGCGAGGGTCCCTTTTGCAACAGAACCTTTATTCCTTCGTAATTAGTCGATATACCACCTTCGCCACTACCTATATAAACACCAACCCTATAGGGATCCTCTTGCGAAAAGTCTAAAGAAGCATCCTGCACAGCCAAATCTGCTGCAGCTACGGCAAACTGAATCACCCTATCCGCACGCCGAGCTTCTTTACGATCCATCCAATCTTCGGGCTTAAAATCTTTTACTTCCGCAGCTATTCGAACATCATAATCAGAAGGATCAAATAGGGTAATCTCTCCTACTCCATTGCGCCCCTCCTTAAGGGCATCCCAATAGTTTCTCACACCTGTAGCTATAGGGCTTACCACACCTACGCCAGTGATCACGACTCTCTTCACGCCGATTCACTCCTTTATCTTCCCGGGAGCTCAACTCCCAGGTAAGGCACAGGGATATTCCCTGTGCCTTTTATTATTTGAGGATACTACTCATCTACACCTAGTTTGTTTTTAATGTATTCCATTGCATCGCCAACGGTCGTAAGCTTTTCAGCATCCTCATCGGGTATTTCTATATCAAACTCCTCTTCGATTCCCATTATCAACTCGACGATGTCAAGAGAATCTGCACCGAGATCCTCCACAAAGGATGCTTCGGGTTTTATTTGATCCTCTTCGACATCCAACCTGTCCATAACAATTTCCTTCAAACGAGCTGTGATCTCTTCCATTCTCATTTCCTCTTCACCTCCTTCCAAAGAACTTATCTATGCCATAGTCATTCCACCATCGACTGCTATAACTTGACCGGTGATGTAAGAAGCTCCATCGCTACACAAAAAGCGAACCAGGTTCGCCACATCCTCAGGCGTTCCAAATCTTCCTGCTGGTATTTGCGCCATCATACCATTCTTTATATCCTCTGGCAGCACTGCAGTCATATCCGTCTCTATAAATCCGGGGGCAATAGCGTTAACAGTTATCCCCCTGCTAGCTAACTCTCTTGCCGAACTTTTCGTGAAACCAATTATCCCAGCCTTGGCAGCAGCATAGTTAGCTTGTCCCTTGTTACCTATCAAGCCAATAACAGATGAAATGTTGACTATCCTGCCCCATTTAGCTTTGATCATTGGCCTGAGAGCCCGTCTTGTCGCGAAGAAAACCGAATAAAGATCCGCCTTTATAACGTCATCCCATTCCTCGTCCTTCATTCGCATGAGCAAATTATCTTTTGTTATGCCCGCGTTATTAACTAGGACCTGAACTGTTCCCAGGTTTTTTTCGATGTTCGAAAACATCTCATCGACATCACCTTGGTCAGAGACATCGGCTTTCACAGCCAAAGCCTCCACTCCTTTTTCCTTCAAAAGATCCACAACCTCTTCAGCGTATTTGCTGCTACTTCTATAATTGACTGCCACCTTGAAACCTTCTTCACCCAGAGCCAAAGCAATGGCTCTCCCTATACCTCTGCTCGCTCCAGTTACCAATGCTACTTTCTTTTGTTCTTTCATGATTATTCCTCCAAGGAAATAAATTCCTTTAATGTCTCCACTTCCTTCGGGCTGCTAACGGCAATAGTCTTTGCGCCTTTCAGGGTTCTTTTTACTAGGCCGCTTAAAACAGCTCCAGCCCCAATCTCAACGAAAGCAGTGATACCCATTTCTGCCATCTTTTCCACAGAAACGCTCCATAAGACCGGCATGTAGGTTTGATGATATAGGGAATTTTGTATTTCCTCTACGTCATGTTCAATTTCCCCAGACACATTTGCTATTAGAGGCCATCTGGGAGTAGACCATTCGTATTTTTCAAATTCTTTCTTTAATTTTTCCGCCACGGGTTTCATGAGAGAACAATGAAAAGGAGCGCTCACCTTTAGGGGAACTGCCCGTCTGGCCCCTTTCTCTTTAGCTATCTCCACCGCCTTATCAACAGCTTCTTTCTCACCAGATATGACAATCTGTCCTGGGGCATTGTAATTAGCTGGCTCACATACTCCAAAAGAAGAGGCTTCCTCGCAAATATTGCTTATCACTTCCTTATCTAAGCCCAGTATGGCTGCCATGGCACCTCTGCCCAATGGCACAGCATCCTGCATCAGCTTACCTCTAACATGAACTAATTTTACGCCGTCTTCTAATGACAAGGTACCTGCCGCTACAAGTGCAGTATATTCCCCTAGACTGTGTCCGGCAACGCACTTAGGCTCAAACTCAAAGCCCAATTCTCGCCTCATGGTTTCAAATATAGCTATGCTAACGGTCATTATTGCCGGCTGAGCGTTCTCGGTCTTCTTTAACTCCTCCTCAGGTCCCTCTAGTATTATTTCACTAAGCTTATATCCCAAAGCGTCGTCTGCTATCTCGAATATTTCTCTAGCGACAGCAAAATTATCCAAGAATTCCCTACCCATCCCTACTTCTTGAGAACCTTGTCCTGGAAAAATGAGACTATACGCCATACCAATTCACCTCTATTTTTACTCAAAAAGACTATCTTTAACGTGGCTCAGGACCGCTTCAGCACCACTCAATAGCTCTTCTATTATCTCTTTGGCCGTCTTAATTTCGCTAACCAGCGCTGCGGACTGACCCGCCATAACGGAACCCCACTCCGTGTCACCTTCCACTACTGCGGCCCTCAATCGCCCTGCTCCTAGCTTTTCCAATTCTTCTATCGAAGCGTTTATCCTTTCCATTTCCTCGAATCGCTTCGTCAATTTGTTGCGAATGCATCTGACTGGATGTCCAGTAGGTCTACCAGTCACAACAGTATCCCTATCCTTCGCACTTAAGATCTCCTTCTTATAGTTTTCGTGCGCATTGGATTCTGCACATGCTGCAAAACGGGTCCCTATCTGGACTCCTTCTGCTCCTAACGCGAAGGCAGCCACGAACCCCCGGGAATCTGCAATTCCACCTGCAGCTATGACTGGTATTTTCACAGAATCTGCGATCACAGGAACCAGAACCATCGTAGTAATATCCCCTATATGCCCGCCGGCCTCCATACCCTCAGCTATAACAGCATCTGCACCCTGGCGCTCCACCCTTCTTGCGTGAGCTGAGGAGGCGATCACAGGTATCACTTTTATGCCCAAAGGTTTAAGTCGATCTATTACCTTGCCAGGGCTCCCGGCCCCAGTAGTAACTACAGGCACCTTATTCTCAGCAACGACCTCTATAGCATCGTCAGCCGTAGAAGACATGAGCATTATGTTTACTCCAAAGGGCTTATCGGTTTTCTCTCTTACCTTTTTTATCTCTTTATCCAACAATTCCGGAGGCATATTACCTGCAGCTATTACTCCAAGTCCTCCGGCGTTGCTCACTGCAGCTGCCAAATCAGCATCGGCTACCCACGCCATTCCTCCTTGAACTATCGGGTATTTGGTGCCTAGAATTTTTACAACTCGATTTTTTTCGAACATTGTCAACCACCTCACAGGCTGAAGATCACCGCTCCGTACGTCATTCCAGCTCCAAAACTCGTCATGAGGATTGTATCACCTTTCTTGATCCGCCCATCCTTAAGGGCATCATGAAAGGCAATAAAAACTGACGCAGCAGAGGTGTTGCCATATTTATCCAGATTGATAATGGCTTTCTCATGGGGCTGCTTTGACCTCCTCAAAACCCCCTCTATTATTCTCATATTCGCTTGATGGAAAATCCACCAATCTATATCCTCTGGCGTAAGGTTTGCTTTATCACAAACTTCATCTAGAAAAGAAGGCAAGACTCTATTTACGAACTTAAACACTTCGTTTCCCTTCATCTGGACAAAATGTTCTCTGTTATCTACGGTTTCATGGGATGCCGGCTTCTCAACTAATCCACCTGGCAGCTTGATCAAGTCGGCCTTGCTCCCGTCGGCTCTAAGCTCCGAGGCCAACAGACAACCGCCTCCCTCGCCGCCGGATACTACCACCGCACCAGCACCGTCACCGAAAAGAACGCAAGTATTGCGGTCAGTCCAGTCTATAAGTTTCGAAAGAACCTCTGCTCCGATCACCAAAACGTTCTTCCACATACCACTACCAACCCCGGCAAAGGCCATGCTCAATGCATAAACACACCCTGTACAGCCAGACTGGACATCACAGGCCCCAGCATGCCTCGCGCCCAAAAGAGCTTGGACCTTGGGAGCAACTCCAGGAAAAAGAGTATCAGGAGAATTGGTGGCCACAATTATCATATCTATCTCCTCAGCGCTTATTCCTGCGTCTTTTATTGCTTCAAGAGCAGCTTTGTAAGCTAAATCGCTGGTCAGCTCGCCTTCAGAGATCCTTCTCTCTTTTATGCCTGTTCTGGTAGTAATCCATTCATCCGTGGTATCAACAATCTTTTCCAGTTCCAAGTTTGTTAAGACCTTGCTTGGGACATATTTGCCGGTCCCCAAAATTTTAATAGGCATCTTCAAAGCGCTTGACAATTTATATACCCCCTTCAGAGAGCTCCTCCACTATCTTCTCCACGCCCTTCTTGATCACGAAGTTTCTTGCCACACCAATGGCACTTTTCACAGCTTCGGACTTAGAGCGACCGTGGGCCTTTATGACTGCACCGTTCACGCCAAGTAGTGGAGTGCCTCCAGTTCTCTCATAATTAAATCTAACCCATAAATCCTTCAACATAGGTATCATAAAAGTCATTCCTACTTTAGACCAAAACCGTTTCTCAAGCTCCTCTTTAAAGAGAGAGTAAATAGCGCTCCCTGTTCCCTCTATGAACTTGAGAAGAACATTACCTGTAAATCCCTCACAAACAACCACGTCGGCATTACCAATGGGGATATCGTGCCCCTCCACGTTACCGACGAAATTTACAGGCGCATTTTTGATCAATTTGCGTGCTTCCTGTATCAGTTCGTCCCCTTTAATTTCCTCTTCTCCGTTAGACAAAAGAGCAACAGAAGGTTCTGCAACCCCTTGAATGGTCCTCATGTACACATCACCCATCAAGGCGAACTGGTAAAGGTTTATTGGTTTACACCTTACGGTGGCCCCTACATCTATAAGCATTGTGACCCTATTCAAGGCAGGTAACGGAACGCCCAATCCTGGCCTGTCGATGCCCTTGATGCGCCCTACTATCAAAACACCTCCTGCCACTATGGCCCCTGTATTGCCAGCAGACACACAACCGCAGGCTTCTTTTGATTTGACCATTTGCATCGCCACATGGAGGCTGGAGTTTTTCCGTTTCCTTATTGACAGGGCAGGGGCCTCATCCATACCGATCACTTCTTCAGCAGGAATTATATGGAGCTTTCTCCCCACAAGCCCTGAATTATCTACATGAGGCAGTATGGCCTCTGGAATCCCAACCAATGCCAACTCCAAATCTTCATATTCGCTACAAGCTTTTATAGCTCCTTTGCATATTTCTTCAGGAGCATGGTCTCCTCCCATCGCGTCTACCGCTATCAACACCTCTACCCGCTCCTTCTCTCAGACGTCAAATCCGATCTATTACCATCCTTGCTTACCACCGTTATAAACCGCCCCACAAATATCTCCCTTTCTCCAACCCTTGTTCGCACACTAACGATATATTTATTTCCCTTTTTAGTCCCCACTTTGGCTCGCGCGACCAATCTCTCACCTACTCGTGCAGGTTGCTTGTATTTAATTCGAGCAGCACCTGTGAAGACCATGTTTTCATCTATAGCTGCTATGGCTAAAGAAGTGGCCTGCGCATAGATATAATGATCTGAAACCCACTCAGTATGCCTGAAGGCCATTTCATTGGTCGTCACCAAGGTAGATACTGCAAAATTATTGGGCTCCAGCTCAACAAGATCACCAATCACTTCTTCTTCCCTCAAGGACTTGAGCTTGGATACAGCGTTTTGGGCCATCATCTTGATTCTTTCTCTTACTTCAGGGATTCCAAGCAAAGCCCTGTCAAGCCTTATAGTACTTATACTAACTCCCAAAAGCTTGGCCAACTCTTCATCTGTAAGCATGGGGTCCGCCTTTAATTCGGCTTTTATCCTCTCATGTCTTGCTTCTCTGCTCATCCGCTTATGTTTTTTCCCCATAACTTCATTCCCCGTTTGTTAATACCAGGTTTTATTACCTGCTGTTATTACGAGGTGAGTATAACTTAAGGTCCAATTTTGGTCAATAGCAGAGGAGGGGCCACAAGGCCCCTCCTCTGCTATTTATTCGTGATTTACTCGCCAGTTTCTTCGCTTTCTTCTTTTACCTTCGCGACCTTACGTCCCTTGTAATATCCACATTCTGGACATGCTCTATGGGTCTGGACCACCTCTCCACACTGAGCACACACTCCTACTGCCGGAGCTTTCAAAGCACCAAGCCATTGAGCCTTCCTTTTATGGGTTCTTGCATGTGAAGTTTTCCTTTTAGGTACGGCCATGTTCTTCCCCCCTTCCCTGAATTATTCTTCTATCTCTTTCCACAATCTTGAAAGAGGAGACAGCCTAGGGTCAACTTGGTTTTTAAAGCAATCGCAGCGTCCATAATTCAAGTTCTTCCCACAGTAGGGGCACAAGCCTTTACACTCTTCCTTACAGAGGACCTTCTCCGGCAGAGCCATTATGACGCATTCCCACACTTGATCCCCCAAATCCAGTAGCCCCAAATCTCCTTCTAGAACAACCACATGATCATCCGCTTCAGCGGCAATCTTCTCCTCTTTCGAGTCACACGGAGTATAAAAATACCTGAAATTCTGCTCCAAATCAAGTACCACAGTTTCTAAACATCTAGAACATGGAGCTTTACACCGGGCTGAGATTCTCACATCGGCGATAATCTGGTTCCTGTCCCGCTGAATTTCAGCAAAAACTTCGATATCCCCTAGAAACTCGAAATCTATGCCGTCGTATATTATCGTTCCTTCAAAGAGCGCTCGCCAATCAAAGTTATACAACTTCCCGTTTTCAAGCTGTGCCGAGTGAACCACAAAGCTCCAGTCTTTAGGCTTTTCCTCGATAATGGACAATATGTTCCCCCTCTTTATGAACCTTTATTTTGTGAGCTCCAAAGTGTCCTTGGCTATCACAAGCTCTTCATTAGTGGGGACCACCATAGCCACGACCTTGGAATCTTCCGTAGAAATTATTACTTCCTTACCTCTTGACTTGTTCTTCTCGTAATCGACCTTGATCCCAAGGAAGCTTAATTCCTCCAGGACTTTCTCCCTTACTAAAGAACTATTCTCACCTATTCCTGCAGTGAAGACTATGGCGTCCAATCCGTTCATCGCGGCAGCATAGGCCCCTATATGCTTCCTGATGCCATAGCAAAGCATGTCCAAAGCCAACTTGGCCCTTTCGTTTCCACCCTCTGCGGCTTCTTCTACATCCCTCATATCGCTACTGATGCCGGAGATCCCCAGTATACCGCTCTCTTTGTGGAGAATATGACTCATAAGCTTTGTGTCCAAATTTTCTTTCTCCATCAAGTACAAGACAACGGTGGGATCAATTTCGCCACAACGAGTCCCCATTATAACTCCAGGAACCGTACCAAACCCCAAACTTGTATCTACTGACTTACCACCATCTACGGCGGTTATGGAGCTGCCGTTACCGAGATGGCATGTGACTATCTTGAGGTCTTCCACAGGTTTTCCAAGAATTTCTGCCGCACGGTAGGCTACATAGTAATGGCTTGTTCCATGAAAACCGTACCTTCTGGTCTTATACTCCTCATAATAATGGTATGGAACCCCGTACATATAAGCATGTTTTGGCATCGTTTGATGAAAGGCCGTATCAAAAACTGCAACCTGAGGAGTTTCGGGTAATAGTTCCATCATGGCTTTTATGCCCATTAAATTAGCAGGGTTGTGCAGCGGTGCCAGTGGAACGCACTCTTCTATGGCTTCTAGCACTTCCTTGTTAACCACAACCGAGCTCGAAAATTTCTCTCCTCCGTGAACAACACGATGACCTACGGCATGCAATTCATCGAGACTACCAAGAGCCCCATGATCTTTGTCTAAAAGGGCATCTAACGTCGCCTTTATGCCCACTTTGTGATCTGGTATAGGCATATTTTTGATAACCGTGTCCTGACCAGTCTTGGTGTGCTTTATTCTAGAACCTTCAATACCTATCCTCTCTACAAGTCCTTTAGCCAAAACCGACTCATCAGTCATATCAAAAAGTTGATACTTGAGCGAAGAACTACCACAATTAATAACAAGAACCTTCATGATACCATCCTCCTTAAAAAATAAGTGCTAATATAGTATAAACTTTAGATTGCTCCTGCAGCCGCTCCAACAAGTAGAAAGGAGTAACTCATGGATAATAACACTATTTTGGGCATAATAGCAGAATACAACCCTCTTCATAATGGTCATTTATACCATATTCAAGAAGCCATGCGCCAATCTTCTGCAAACGCATTAATAATAGCTCTTTCCTCCCATTTTGTACAAAGGGGAGAACCTTCTTTTATAGATAAATGGAGTCGGGCTGAGGCTGCTTTGAAGGCAGGAGCAGATCTTGTCATAGAGATTCCATCTGCTTTCTCCTGCCAAAATGCCGGCATATTTGCATCTTCAGGCGTGGACGTTCTGTGGAAAACAGGCTTGGTCACCCACATATCCTTCGGCATGGAAGATCCTCAAATTGACTTGAGAAAGCTAGCAGAAATTTTATTAGAAGAACCGCAACCTTTCAAAGTTGCCCTCCGGAAGAAATTAAATGAAGGATTTTCCTTCGTGGAATCCATGGCAGAAGCCTTCGAAAAAACCTTACCAGGCTCCTACCATGCCGTAAGAAACCCAAACAATATATTGGCCCTAAACTATATGAAGCACATTTTAGAAAAGAAATATCCTTTGGTGGTCTTGCCCATACAGAGAAAAGGAGAACATTATCACAGTAGAAAAACAACGCCACTCGCAAGCGCATCTGCAATAAGGGCTTCCCTATATAGAGGGGAAAAACATATATTGAAAATGCTTCCCAACTTTAGCTCGGACATAATATCCAGAGAACTAGAAAAAGGTAGATGCTTCAATACCTACGAACACTACTGGAGAATTCTGCGAGCTGTAATTGTAAGAACCTCACCAAAAGAATTGCTAGATTTTTCAGACATATCAGAGGGAGCAGAAAACCTTATATATCAAGCCGCCAGACAGGCAAGAAGCTTTGAGGGAATGGTACAAATATGCACCAGCAAAAGGTATCCCAAAAGTAGGATACAAAGACAGCTGGCCCATGTACTTCTAGGGTTCAAACGAGAAGAATACATGAAAACACAAAAGAATGGTGTACCCTATCTTCGAGTCCTTGGGATGAATGAGAAAGGCAAGGCTCTACTGCGTAAAATGCGCCACACAGCCACCTTGCCCGTAGTCTTTAGGCCAAGACATTTCGAGGACGACTATTCCAAATTCGTAGCAGACTTCGAGCACACATCTTCCGAACTATGGGAGACCTGCATCCCCAAACAAGGAAACCTCAAAGAAAAAGACTGCCCTCCCGTCATACTCCCTGAATGACATCCTTCGGGGGGAATCTCTCTCTTAACCGTCTAAACACTCCAGGGGGAACCATATCCTTTATGGAGCCCCCAAAGTGAAATACCTCTTTTACCACCCTGCTCGATAAATAAGAATATTTCGCGTCCGTTACTATAAAGAACGTCTCTATTTCGGGAGCAAGCTGCCTGTTCATCAGGGCTAGCTGAAACTCATACTCAAAATCTGAGAGTGCCCTGAGCCCTCTAATAATTACGCGGCTCCTTTCCGCTCTCATAAAATCTACAAGCAAACCATCGAATGATTTTACCTTGACGTTGGGTAAATGGCTCAATGCCTCTCGAGTCATAGACTCTCTTTCTTCTATGCTGAACGTATACTTTTTGTTTTTATTTATCAATACCCCTACGACCAATTCATCAAAAATTGCTGCCGCCCTTTCGGCAATGTAAATATGGCCGTTCGTTATGGGATCAAAAGATCCCGGATACATAGCCTTGATGGTCATTGGCCCATCACCCCGTTCTTTCTGTAAAAAGATATACAAGTCTCCCCATACTGTCTCGTGCTTGCCAAAGCAAGGTACTGGTTTGATGGAGGAATATCCTCTCTACAAGAATGCTCTAGCACTAAAACTCCTTCACTTTTTAACAGCTTGCTCAGAAGGAAAGCTAGCTCCCCAACTAAGAGCTTTGGCCAGCCCTTACCATACGGGGGGTCAGCGAAAATAATGTCGAATACCTCACCTTCCTTAGCAAGCTTTTGAAGGGCTCTTCTAACGTCCATACCAATGATATCAACATTCAAGTTTCTTTGGGTATGCAAATCTTCTCTGAGTTTCCTTAAAGCAAATTTGTGATTTTCAACTAAACAGACTCTCTCTGCTCCACGCCTAAGGGCCTCCTTGGAGACACGTCCAGTACCTGCAAACAAATCCAGAAAAGCAGCGCCCCAAACAGAGGAGCCCATTATATTGAACATTCCCTGTATAACCTTTTCAGATGTTGGCCTTACATTCATATTCTTCATAATACGCGCCCAAAGTTCTCTTCAGTCATTTTCTTCCAACTAAACATATCAAACCTGATTCCGTGTCCAATCTCTTTAGACCATTTTCAACGATTAGCCACCATTTTCCTCCAAGAACCTGCGAAGATGCTCCAAAGCACCTTTTACCGCTGGAGTTGCAAAAGCTTTAACCGCTGGATCGACCTTTATGAGCCAATCCTCTTTTCTCGGTACGAGCCGAAAGTAAATTTGCTGGTGAAAATCCTCGTCACTTACAACAACCTCCAGCAAAAGGATACGATTCTCGCTTTCATAACAATCACCGAAGCACCACCGAGAAGCATCTCTAGCTCCTTTTACTCCCCTTATTTTATCGAAACTCTCTCGAGTAAGATTATCCAGCTTGACTATGGCGTGCACATCATTACCCTCCTCTGTCATTCTAATTAACGTGTCTTTTTTAGTTTTCACAAAACGCAACGTATGTATAACCTTACCTTCTTCCTTCCACTTTCTCTCATATTTGGTAGATATTTCTCTCGGTTCATTCAAATTATGACACAAACAGTCAAAAGTACTGTAGTTAGAAAAGATATCCTCAATCTCTAAGGCATAGTTTTCATCGTCGGTCACGACCTCAAAAACTCCACCCGTCTTTAAAACTGATGCTAAAACCTTTGGAAAACCTCCAGACGTAACCCTTCTTTTTTCATGTTTTGTCTTAGGCCACGGGCACGGAAAATTCATATATATATGATCTATGCTTTCGTCGGGGAAACACTCCCTCAACAAAAACTTGGCATCCCCTAACATCAAAAAGACTCTTTGTTCATAACCAACCAGTCTTTTTGACGCTTTCTGTATGCATTTCTTGGAAACCTCTATACCAAAACATACAGAGTCCTGATATTTTTTTGCCAGAAAAGCCAAAAACTCGCCGTTGCCGAAACCAATTTCCACTATTGTTTTCTTGGCTTGATTATTTTCCAATATATTTGGAACATCACAATACGGATCTAAAAGAACAAAGTTACCTAACAACATAAATACACTTCCTCCCTTACTCATTCCGCTTTGGTTTCCCCGAGGCGCACCGAATAAGACCCGCCATAAATAACTTGACTAATACAGCTTTCTCCATACAATATACATTATAGCGAATCAGAAGTTTCATTCTTGTATACATCATTGCATGCACTTAAACTACGAAGGAGTTCATTGCATTCTCTGCCACATTATACATGCTAGGGACTTTCTAAGCAGCAAAAGCGAAAACTGTGGGTATATTGCAGAAAACCCAAGGAGGCGATATGTAGATGTCAAAGGTTTTAGAAATAAGATGGCACGGTAGAGGCGGCCAAGGAGCAAAGACTGGCTCTGCCCTTCTGTCGGAAGTGCTGTTTGAGGCGGGCAAATACACCCAGGCCTTCCCCGAGTATGGAGCAGAGCGCCAAGGCGCACCAATGAAAGCGTATAACCGCATATCTGACGAAAAAATACGTGTCAGATCAGGGGTACTCAATCCTGACATAGTGGTAGTTATCGACCCCACATTGCTTGATGCATCAAACCCCACTGAAGGTGCAAAGGAAGATACTGTTTACGTAGTAAACACCCCCAAAAAACCCGAAGAAATAAAGCAAAAGCTTAAATTATCCGAAAAAAGCAAAGTCCTTACCGTTGATGCCACCAAGATCACCTTGGAAGAATTCGGGCAAAACAGACCAAACGCACCGATACTTGGAGCGTTGGCCAGGCTCTTTGAAGAAATACCCATCGATATGTTCCTGAACCATTTCAAACACAAAATGGCCAAACTACCAGAGAAGGTCCTCGAGGCTAATTTGAGAGCCATAAAAAGAGGTTACGAGGAGGTGCAAATAGGATGAAACTCAAAGGATGGAAAGATCTGCCTCCAGCAACAGTAGTCCCGGCCGCTACAGCTGAGCAGGTTGAAACAGGGCAATGGAGGAGCATTCGGCCCGTATGGGATGAAAGCAAGTGCATACACTGCCTCCAATGCTGGATCCAATGCCCTGACAGGTCGATAAAAGCAAACGAAGAAGGAAAAGTTACTGGCGTAGACTATTTCTACTGTAAGGGCTGCGGAGTCTGTGCAAAGGTCTGCCCCAAGGACGCCATCGAGATGCGTCCCGAATCAGACTTTATATAACGCAGCACAGAAAGGAAGTGAGTAAAAGATGGCACGTAAAGATATAACAAGTGGCAACTGGGCTGCAGCGGAGGCCATGAGACAAATAAACCCCGATGTCGTAGCCGCTTATCCAATTACACCATCCACAGATATACCCATGAAGTTCTCTGAGTTTGTAGCTGATGGCTTGGTGGACACCAATCTTGTAACTGTTGAAAGTGAACACTCAGCCATAAGCGCATGCTTGGCGGCTTCCATTTCAGGCGCAAGAGTAATGACCGCATCCAGCGCCAACGGCGTAGCACTAATGCATGAAATATTCCCAATTGCTGCTTCTTATAGAGCACCTATAGTCTTTGCATTAGTGAACAGAAGCATTGGGGCCCCCATAAACATCCACTGCGATCACAGCGACAGTATGGCTGAAAGAGACATGGGCTGGATACATCTCTACTGCGAGGATGCCCAGGAAGTTTATGACTCATTGATAATGGGTGTAAGAATTGCAGAGCACAAAGACGTACTTCTTCCCGTTTTCGTCTGCCAGGATGGATTCATAACAAGCCACTGCTTTGAGCCCATTGAGTTTCTTGAGGATGAAGAGGTTAAAAACTTCATCGGGGAAAGAGATCCTTTGTTCCCATTGCTTGACGTAGACAACCCTGTAGCCTACGGTTCTTTGGCCCTGACAGATTATTATTTCGAAATCAAGCGCCAGCAAATCGAAGCAATGAAAAACGTAAGAAAGGTATATGAAGAAGTATCAGAGGAGTTCTTCAAACTTACTGGACGGAAATACCCGGTCATAGAAGCATACAAGACGGAAGACGCGGAGTATGTAGCGGTCATAATGTCCTCCGCAACAGGCGCCGTAAAAGAAGCTGTCGACAAATTGAGGGCAGAAGGCCACAAGGTGGGGTGCTTGAGGGTCAGAATGTTCAGGCCTTTCCCGTGGCAGGATATAGCAGAAACCTTAAAAGGAAAGAAAGGCATAGCAGTTTTAGACCGGGCTGTGAGCATAGGAGCTGGCGCACCTCTGTTTACTGAAGTAAAAGGAGCCCTGTACGACAGTGGAACGCTAGTTCCCACCAACAGCTACGTTTATGGCCTAGGTGGAAGAGATTTCTTCGTCCATGATGCCGAAAAGGCGTTTATGGACATGATCAACGGCGATTTTAGCCCAGAGGAACGCTACCTCGGACTGAGGGAATAATCAGGAGGTGCTACAGCTATGGCTGTTAGACTAAAAGATTTCACTACCAAAGATACACCTATGACAAGGGGGCACAGAATGTGCCCTGGATGTGGAGCACCAACAGCAGTTCGCCAAGGCCTTTTGGCGGTAGATAAGCCGGTTGTTATTACCTGCGCCACGGGATGTTTGGAAGTCTCCACTACTATTTATCCATACAACGCTTGGAATGCTCCCTTCCTACATTGTGCTTTTGAGAACGCAGGCGCCAACATTTCTGGCATAGAGGCCGCTTATGTTGCATTGAAGAAAAAAGGCAAAATAAACAAGGATATAAAGTTTGTAGCATTTGGCGGAGACGGTGGAACTTACGATATTGGTCTTCAGGCTTTGTCTGGAGCAGCTGAGCGAGGACATGACTTCACCTATATTTGCTACAACAACCAGGCCTACATGAACACGGGAGCACAAAGAAGCAGCGCTACTCCAACAGGTGCTAGCTCCACCACTGCACCTGCAGGAAAGAAAATACCTGGCAAGGTACAACGCGCTAAGGATTTAACCGATATAATGGCTGCACATCATATTCCCTACGTAGCACAAACGACGTTGCACAACCCTCAAGATGTGATCGAAAAAGTCAAAAAAGCTATAGAAACTCCTGGACCATCTTTCGTGAACATATTGGTTCCCTGCGTCCTCTTCTGGAGGATAGAGCCAGCCATGCAGAGAGATATTTGCAAACTAGCAGCCGACACGAGGATATGGCCAATCTATGAGGTAATAAACGGAGAGTGGAAGCTATCATACAAGCCAAGAAGCTTTGTCCCCGTTGAGGAGTTCCTAAAGCCACAAGGAAGGTTCAGGCACCTGTTCAAGGGAGATGCATGGAAGCCTGTAGTGGAACAGCTTCAACAGGAAGTAGAAGAAAAATGGGCGTACGTTCTGGAGCGCTGCAAAGAAACTTGGGAACCCAAATAGGCATAAAAAGAAATCAAACGAAGATATTTTAAAGATAACTCTTGACCAACACCAAAAACAAGGATACAATACTCGTCGCTGACGGGACGTAGCGCAGTCTGGTAAGCGCACTTGACTGGGGGTCAAGGGGTCGGAGGTTCAAATCCTCTCGTCCCGACCAGAGACCAAAGCGGGAGATATTATATTTCTCCCGCTTTTTGTTTATGAACAAAAAACCTAAAGACTAAGAAACGGGAGACCACAGGTGAAAGAGAGAGTATGGAATCATAAGGCGAACACTAATATAGGACAAAACTTTCTAATCGATAAAAATATAGTACAAACTATATGTGAAGCATCCAACATAACATCAATGGACTCTATATTAGAGATTGGACCTGGAAAGGGCATTCTTACCACTGCACTTATACAATCTCCGGCAAAAAAGGTATATGCCATTGAGCTGGATGAAAGGCTTAAAGACATCTTATTACCCCTTGAAGAAAACAACGAGAAGCTCCAAATCTTCTGGAAAGACGCGTTAAAGTTCAATTACCGAGACATAGAACATCTAAGGCCTTATCCTAACAAACTTATAGCTAACATTCCTTATCACATTACTACCCCTCTTATCTGGAAGCTATTAGAAGATGCTGCTCCTATGGGATTGAACTTCATGATCCTTATGATACAAAAAGAGGTAGCAGAAAGATTGGCAGCAAGCGCTAATAGTAAAGATCGGTGTCCTCTAGGCATAACGCTAGAAAAAATGGGGCAGGTGTGCATACTGAAAAGGGTATCCCCAAATGTATTTCGCCCTAAACCTAAAGTGGATTCCGCAATAATAAAAATAGAGCTCATTGAACAGGATTTCCTAGCCCAAAATCCCACATGGAAAAAATTGCTGAAAGCCGCTTTCCATAAGAGACGAAAGACTCTGCTAAACAACTTAGTTTCAAGTAATCTTCTAACGAAAGAAACTGCATCCGCCATGATAGAAGAACTTGGAATGAAGCCTACAGTAAGAGCCGAAGAACTTTCGATTCAACAGTGGACGTCCTTGCACGAAAGAGCACGGAGATATTACCCTTGATTCTATCTCCGTGCTCTTATAAAGGTTGAACCTTATAGGCTTTTAAAAAATGCGCTTATGCGCCCATATAAATGCTATTGAACCTTATCCTTGAGAGCCTTTCCAGGCCTGAAAGCTGGAACCTTCTTACTTGGAATCTCAATGACCTTCGATGGGTCCTGGGGATTGCGCCCTGTCCTGGCTGCCCTGGTTCTAACCTCGAAGGTCCCAAATCCTACTAGCTGAACCTTATCTCCCTTGGCAAGAGCCTCTCCTATGGTTTCAAAAATTGTGTTCACCGCTTCCGCAGCCTGCTTTTTAGTGATTCCTGCGCTTTTTGCCACCGCACTTACCAGTTCCGTTTTTGTCACTCTTAGCCACTCCCCTCAATTTTGAATAAGAGCTTTTAACTAGTATTTATTATTAACATCACAGCTTGATTACGTCAAGCATACAGGAGGTTTTATCCTTTATTCCATGCGATTCTTATAGGTGTTCCTTCAAAATCATCCATCTTTCTTAAAATACGAACTATATATCTAGTAAACGATTGATTAACTATAGTCGGATCGTTTACAAAAAAGCAAAATTTTGGAGGATTTATTCCTATTTGCTTACACTTGCGAATTTCTAACCTCTTCCCCTTTGAGCTGCTCGGCAATCGTTCAAAGGCCAAAACGTCGTGAAGTAAGGCAAACAACTTGTCATCACTAAGGGTTCTTCCCCTATTCTCTTTCACCTTCAAAACTAAATCAGGTAGCTTGGATATACCTCTTCCTGTCTTTACAGATGTAAACAGTATAGGAGCGAAATCACAAAATGCCATCTCTTCTCGGATTTTCTTTATAACCCTGTCACCTATTTTATGGTCCTTGGGCATTTTATCCCACTTATTGACGACCAGGATGAGTCCTTTACCCCTCTCAATTACATGATTGGCTATTTTTTTATCTTGGTCCGTACAGATGGCTGAATCTTCCATCATTATCACAGCCACATCACATCTATCAACAGCTTGAAACGTGCGAACCGTCGAATAAAACTCCACTCTACTGTCCACTCTTGATTTACGTCGCAATCCCGCTGTATCTATGATCCTAAAGCTTACACCATTTATTTCGACAAGGGTGTCTATAGAGTCCCTGGTCGTACCAGGTATATCGCTGACTAATGATCTTTTTTCCTTGCACAAATAGTTCAAGAGGCTTGACTTTCCCACATTTGGCCTACCTACAAGTGCCAAGCTTATTACATCGTCGTTTGCTTCTTTTTCTTGCTGATCTGCTTCATCAGGCAAGAAGTCCCATATTTTGTCCATTAGCTCATCTATGTTCCTTCCGTGTTCGGCGCTAACTCCTATGACGTGATCAAATCCAAGAGCATAGAGTTCGTTTAGCCTGTCTTCGTGGACCGTGTCGTCAACCTTATTACCAACAACTATTATTGGCTTCCTCGTCTTGCGCATTTGAAGAGCTATTTCTTCGTCAAGAGGGGTAACACCTGCTTTGGTATCTAAAACCAACAACAACACATCGCTCTCTTCTACAGCGCACTTGACCTGCTCATATATGGAGCTATCAAAGTCTGCATCCTGCCCGGATACGCCACCAGTATCCACTACATAGAATTTTTTACCCTTCCACTCTGTTTCGGAATAAATCCTGTCTCTTGTAACCCCCGGTTGGTCATCAACTATTGCATGTCTCCGCCCAATTATGCGATTGAACAATGAAGATTTACCTACATTAGGTCTCCCCACTATTGTCACGATCGCCATTTACATCACCTGCTCTCTTTCAATCCATCCATACTCTTATTTTAGGATAACCTTTATAAGATCTTGAAACATGAAAGAAAGGAATCCAAGCCTCTCTTAACTGTTCCAATTGATATTCCTTCTTAGCTTTTATCCAAAACTTGCCCGTATCTGGCTCCGGATCCATGTACTCAATACCCAGCCTTATGGCTTCATTTAGCATCTTTGTCTTCGTTTCGGGTTTGCCATTTACCTCCAAAAGGTAGATCCACGGCGGAAGTTCAAGGTCTTTTCTTTCCTGCAACTCATTTTTCCAAAAAATGTTCCAACCTGCTTTCAGGCCCTTTTGCCAACCTCTACCTGGCTGTTTGCTTTGTAAAATTACCGTCCTTTCTTCAGCATGCTTCCCACACCAAAGGGAATCCCATAGCATTTTTATCGCTCTAAATCGAGCATCGTATAAAGGCCTTGCGTTCTCTATGTCGACATCAAGCCAACACACCAATTGAACAGGAATTTCATCACATACTTCTAATGCTTTTCTAGAACCAACTACTATTCCACCCTCTTTTTTGAGAGTAGATACTATCTTCTTTAAGGAAGACCTTTCCCTTTCAATTCCTCCATGCCAGAAGTGTATTTTATCAGAACTGCCCAAAAGAGATTTAGCAATATCCAAAGCGGCCTCGGCACCAGGCTTATCTCCGATGAGCATAGGTGCTCCACACCTGGGGCAAATTGTGGGTTTGTCTTGGGCTTCCTTGCAAAAAGGACATATCAAAGCTGACTTAGACTCTTCCCACCTCAATGGGGCACCACATTTTTTACACATAGGTTTGTGGTCACACTCGGAACATACAACAGCATTAGCATAACCCAATCTATCAAGGATCCATAAGGCCGCGCCTGCTTTATTAGTTACTTCTTGGGTTTTTTTCAGTATTAAGTCGCTAATAGCCAAGGGGAATGCAACACCTTTTACACCAAACTTCCGCGCTGCCTTCGTATCCACCATAATAAGCCTCTTGTCTGGCCTCTCATGGCACTCAGGTTCCGCCAATTTAAACACTCTAGAAGAAGGAAAGTTTCCACCTAGAATCAACTCGGCACCAGCCATCTGTGAGCGTATTCCTGCAAAAGTCCTTACGTGTAGATATGGATACCTTGCATTCATGTAGACGGGGTTACTTTCATCGTCAACTATGATCCTTCCGAGGTTTGGGAAGGGCAAAAACACAGCAACCCCAGTTCCTACTGCAAATTTGATCTCTCCTTGTCTAATTTGCTCCCATTTTTCCCATTTTTTCTTTGCATTACCTGGTAACCATAAGGTTCCCCTCTCCCTAAGCTTTCCTTCTAGGCTCTCCCAGAAAATTTCAGCCTTCCGTCTTTCGGGGAATATTATTATAGACGAAAGGCCATCTTGCAGCAGAGTTTGCTTATAAAACTGCATCCTTCTTTCATCAGGAACAATATAAGAGAAATTTAGACTTCTCCTTTTGGAGAAGTCTTTTCTGAAATCAACCTCTTTGACAGCCGTTCCTTTCAAGAACTGGGTTGGAAAGGCAACCTTAAACAACTCACCTGGTCCACAATAGAAAAATCTGGCAGCCTTGCCTATAGAATCTAGAAGCTCTTCTGGTATAGATGGTACGCTATCGACAACGCTTGCTATTTCTTTGATTTCAATTCTTTCTGAGTCAAATTTTTGTGCTTTTGCCTCCCATACTATACCTACCCTATGGCCTTTACCCAAAGGGACTATCACCCTTTGTCCCTTTCTTATTCCGGCTTTACCCTTGTACGTAAGAGGATGCCACCAGGGAGAGGGAAGAAAGACATCGCAAAAAACTTCCATCATTTGCTGCACAGGAATCTCTCGTATATGACATCCCATATCTTCTCTGCCACAATGCTTTTAGAAGTTGATATTTCCAATAAAGTCTCATCTGGTGTCAGTAAGGTTACACTGTTGGTATCGGACGCAAATCCAGCGTTGGGCGCTGTAATATCGTTAAGCACTATCATATCTAAATTCTTGTTTTTCAGCTTTTTCCTGGCATTTTCGATGGGTTCGTTAGTTTCAGCTGCAAAACCTACAATTATCTGCCCCTTTTTCTTTCTCTTACCTAGCTCCGCTGCTATATCCCTATTTGATATCAACTCAATAGAAAGAGTCTCTTTGCCTTCTCGCTTGATTTTTTGCAGCTGCTTCTCTTTAACTCGGTAATCACCAACTGCTGCCGCCTTAACGATAATATCTGCTTCTTCCGCCCTAGCCAGCGTAGCTTCACACATTTCTTCGGCAGATACCACAGGTACTACATCTACACCATGAGGATAAGGTTCCGCTACTGGACCACATATTACGGTTACATCTGCACCCCTATACCAGGCCTCCCTGGCGATTGCAAATCCCATCTTGCCCGAGCTGGGGTTTCCTATGTACCTCACTGGATCAATGTATTCATAAGTCGGTCCTGCCGTTACTAGCACCTTCTTACCAAGTAGATTTTTCACAGGGCACGCCGCTTTCAATATTTCGTCTACTATCACACCTATGGAAGGCAACCTTCCCTTGCCCTCATACCCACAAGCAAGTCTGCCCTTTTCTGGTTCTACCACTACGTAACCTAAATCTTTACATATCTCAACATTTTTTTGTGTAGCTTTGTTGTCCCACATATTACTGTTCATTGAAGGAAAAACAACTACCGGGGATTGGGAGGCAAGAACTGTCGCAGATACAAGACTCGAAGCGTCTCCATAAGCAAGTTTGTGTAACATTGAAGCAGAACAAGGAGCAATGGCTATAACATCCGCAGCACCTGAAAGGGTTATATGAGGTATCTCCCAACCCCTTTCATCAGAGAGAAAATCTTTCTCCAGGAACACTTTGTTCCCGGAGAGGACGGAAAACGTAAGAGGGGCCACAAAGCTCTCTGCTCCTTCTGTCATCATGACATGTACCTTCCACTCTTTTTTTACAAATTCTCTGACTATATCCGCAGCTTTATAAGCTGCAATTGCTCCCGTAATTCCTAAAATCAAGGTCTTTTTCTCTTTCCACGAAGCTACCTCCATTGGCTGCCCCTCCTCTCCCTGTCTGTTGATACCTACAAATTTATTTAAGCTCCGCCCTTTTAGTCTCTCTTTGAGGCAGGAAGGATATAATCTAGCTTACCCTTAACGAACTCATCCAAAGCTGCCAATACGGGGTTGGCCCATCCAGCTTCAAACAACCTGGCTCCCTTGTCTTCACTTATCTGCCTCGCTCTTTTGGCTACAACCATCGCTGCCAAATATTTGTTCATTTCCTTATTTTCGCTTTCACCTCGAGACATCATAGTCTGACTTTCCCCCTCTTTATGATTAATTCTTTCGCATTTTATTTTTTACGTTTTCAAATATTTTTTCCAGCTCTTCTACTGCCTTCTTTAGGTCATCATTAACGACTATGAAATCGTATTTCTTTGACTCCAGAATCTCTTTTTTTGCATTTTTGATCCTTTCTTCTAACTCTCTGTCATTTTCAGTTCCCCTGCGGTCTAGACGTTTAATCAACTCCTCCTCACTTGGAGGCATGATGAAAATGAGAACCGCTTCGGGCATCTTGTTCTTAACTTGAAGGGCCCCTTGAACATCGATTTCCAGCACTATATCATGCCCTTCATCCAATAGCTTGCGCACATCAGACTCCAAGGTTCCGTAGTAATTACCGTGAACTTTGGCCCACTCCAAAAACTTATTTTCCTTTACATAGTTCATAAAGGTTTCCATATCTATGAATCTATAATCTACTCCGTCCCGCTCACCTTCTCGAGGTTGTCTTGTAGTACAAGAAACCGAATATGTCAATCCCTCCATGCGTTTAAAAAGCTCTTTGCGCAAAGTCCCTTTGCCAACTCCACTGGGACCAGAAATGACGAAAAGGACGCCTCTTTTATTCTCCATCTTCCTTCCCTTCTCCTTCAAAGCGCATAGTTATCGTTTCAGGTTGGAGCGCTGACAAAACAACGTGATTGCTGTCGGTTATTATGATCGCTCGCGTTTTTCTGCCCTCTGTGGCATCTATCAGTCTTCCTTGAGATCTAGCCTCGTCCTTCAATCTTCTTATAGGGGCAGAATTGGGGTGAATTATCGAAACGATCCTATCTGCAACTACCATGTTTCCAAAACCTATGTGTAGCAATTTATTCTTCAAGGCTCATCACTCCACGTTCTGAATTTGTTCCCGCATACTCTCTATGGAAGCCTTAGCTTCGACTATTTCCCATCTTATATCCGAGTCACTTGCTTTTGAACCAATGGTATTAATTTCTCTATTGATCTCCTGGAGCAGAAAGTCTATTTTTTTGCCAGACACAAAGGCCTTTTCATATAAAAGTTCCCTTAATTTCTTCATATGACTATCCAACCGATCCAGCTCCTCAGAGATATCCCACTTGTCACTCAAGATGACTATCTCCTGGATTATTCTAGATTCGTCCGCCTCCACCCCCTGCTGAGCCAAAATAGTTTCAATCCTTTCTCTGAAGTCAGCAAGAGCTTTCTCTTTTACAAAATCCCACGTTCTGGCTATATTAACCAGCCTCTTCTCCAACTCTTGCACATATTTCAACACATCCCCTAAAAGATGGGAGCCTTCGACTTCCCGCATTTCATTCCAATTTACAAGGGCTGATTCGACCTGCCCAGTTAGTGCTTTAGCCACATCCTCAAATATTGTTTCTTTATTCTGTAAAGGGGGTTCCAAAACCCCAGGAAGCGTCAAAAGATGCTCTAGTCTTATATCACATCCCAAGGAGAACGTTTCGGATATTTCCTCTAGGTCCCTTATGTATCCTTCAAGGACATTTTTATTGATGGTTGGAACACTGTACTGTGCAGACCAGCGAACATCTAGTCTAACAGTTATTTTGCCTCTGCTTGAATTGGCTTTCACGATGGAGATTATCTGAGGTTCCAACCTCGCCAATTCTTTAGGTAGCCTAACAGATATTTCACTGTATCTATGATTGACACTGGAAACTTCGACTACTACAGTCCCCCAATCATAAACCACCTCAGATCTTCCAAAGCCTGTCATGCTGCGAAACAAAAAAATCGCCCCTTCCGTAGCCGAATCCAAAAAATAGGATCTAGCAAGTTTCTATTTCTTCCTTGAGAACTAAAAGCCTCCTAGCAAGCTCTTCGGTGATCATCTTTCTTAGCTCTTTAGCAGAAGCTGTTTTGTCCTTGAAATCCTCAAGATGTATGGCTTCTCCAAAATTGACGACTATCTTGCACGGCTTGTACATTTTGGCGTGTTTAGGCAGAGCGTTGAAACTTCCATGAACCCATACTGGGATAATAGGGGCATCCGTTTTAATAGACAGCATGGCTACCCCTTCCTCTAAGGGTTGCAGCTTTCCATCCAAAGATCGACTGCCTTCGGGAAAAACTAGCACGTTCTCTCCAGACTCCAAAAGACCTATCAACTGCTTTAGGGCCGAAGCTGCCCCTTGAGCATCTTCTCTCTTCGCTGGAATCGCACCTAGCCATCTAATCAGGGTACCAAGAATGGGGACCTTAAATAAGCTAGATTTAGCCAAATAACGCAGCTTCTTGGGGTAAGAACACCCTACGACAACAGGATCCAAGTTGCTGCAATGGTTAGCAGCAACGATGACAGGGCCCTCGGTTGCAAGGGCTCGTTTCAAACCTATCACAGTCAACCTGTTATATAAGGAAAGGACACCTCTGCAAAAAATCCATGCTGTCCAATACAAAAACTTATCGCCAAAACTCATCTGCAATCTCCTCTGGATTTAATAACATTTTCCGCTAACTCTACAACTCTTTCTGCTATTTGATCGGCAGTCAGATCCGTGCTATCTATTACAAACGCCCCATCAGGCACACGGAGGGGCGAATGTTTCCTTTTACTGTCCTCCTCATCCCTTTTCTTGAGCTGGACTTCTACTTCCTCTAAAGATAGGTCTCTCCCACTAGCTTTTATGTCGTTCCAGCGCCTTTTAGCCCTTTCCTTCAACTCCGCATTAAGGTAGATTTTGAGGATCGCCTCCGGGAAAACAACTGTTCCCATATCTCTGCCATCAGCAACTATGTTGCCTAACGATCCTAGTTTTCTCTGAATTTCCAACAGTTTCTCCCTCACCATACTCAGTTTTGCATAAGATGAGACTATCGTCTCTATTTCGACTGTCCTTATCTCTGCCGAAACGTCTCGCCCATCCAGGTATATTCTTTCCTTCTCAAAGTGTATATCCACGTTGGATAAAGCAGTTCTCATCTCGTCTGACTCAACTGGAGGAACTTTCTTGTCCCTAAGATACAAGGCGATAGCACGATATAAAGCTCCAGTATCCAAGTACTCATATCCTAAGGTATGAGCCACTTTCTTTGCTACAGTACTCTTTCCCGCTCCAGCTGGCCCGTCAATGGTTATAATCACAAATTTCCCCTCTTTTTCATTGCACATTCTCTCAGACCTTATCCTCCTATACAAATCCACCTGATCTTATAAGATACATCAGGTCCTTTAACGTAACTTCCTTGTAAGCCCCGGGAGAAAGCTCTTTCAGGATCATTTTACCTATGGCTCTTCTTATAAGCCTAATGACTTTAAGTTTAGCTTCCAAAGCCATGACCCTAATTTCTCTTTTTCTGCCCTCTCCCAAACGTATTTTAACCCAACGACCATACGGAGGCCTTTCCAATATGGTCACATCGATCGGAGCTACATGAAGGCCCTCCACTATGGCACCTCTTTTCAACCTCATGATATCTGAGTCGCGCAGAGGCCTATCCATCAAAACTTCATATGTTTTGACTATTCTACTACTAGGGTGTGTTAAATTGAAGGACAATTCCCCATCATTCGTCAAAATTAAAAGTCCCTCTGACATCTTATCCAGCCTTCCCACTGGAAATAGCCCTAAATCATTATACTTACCAGGCAAAAGAGAAAAAATAGTTGCATTATGCCTATCCTTAACCGCGCACACATACCCAGGAGGTTTATGGAAGACAAGGTACACAAAGTTTAAAGGCCTTACTCTATTTCCATCGACTTCAACACAATCATCACTATCAACCTTTACATGAAACGATTGCGCCAATTTGCCGTTTATCTTTACTCGCCCTGTCCTTATGAGCTCTTCAACACTTCGCCTTGATCCCAATCCGCAAAGGGCAAGATAACGGTTCAATCGAAGTTTATTGGCTTCCATGTCCATGTTTCTCTGTTCCCTCATTCTGTCCTTCATTGTCTTCGCTGGAATACATCTCCTGAATCTCATCTAGAGTAGGCAGGTCGCTTATGGCGCTTAAGCCAAATATTTCCAAGAACTTGTCAGTTGTTCTATACAAAAGAGGAGTGCCTGTGCCTTTCTTCCTTCCAGCAACCCTTATCAGCCCATTACTGAGTAAGGTTTCCAATACCTTATCACATCTTACTCCTCTTATTTCCTCTATTTCTGCCCTTGTGACAGGTTGACTGAAAGCCACTACAGCCAGCGTCTCCATGGCCGCCTTGCTAAGTTTAAGTCGACTATGAGTCTCCTTGTTGGAAAGGGCCTCTACTACTTCGGATAAATTTGGAGCCGTGAATATCTTCCAACCTCCCGACACTTTGCGAAGCCTCAAGCCATGAAACTTTTCATAATGGTCTGCAAGTTCCAAAATAGATTCTTTTATGGACTTTTGAGATACTCCTATAACTTCCGCCAATTTCTCTTCTGACAAGGGCTCAAAAGACACGAAGAGCAAAACTTCAATCGATTGGGCCACAATGGAAAGCACCGGGCTCCCTCCATATTATCAAGGTATCAAAGTGTCGTTCTTGGCTGATTTTTATCAACCCTAACCTGCACATCTCTAGTAACGCAAGCAACGTAATTATCACTTCTGCCTTACCTTTAGATTTTTCCACCAGCTCACCAAGTTCGGTTTTATGCCTCACCTTTAGTATTTCTTTTAACTCCTTGATTTTTCTTTCCACCTGCACCTCTTCTGGTACAGTTTCAAAAACAATAGGAGCGCTCGAGATAACGCTCTTATCTTTCTGTCGTTGACGGCTTATTCTATCTCTGTAAAGTCTGAACCACAAAACAGAAAGGGCATAAAGGTCTCCGACCAAGTATATCATCGGATCGTCGTTCAAGGGCTTGTCAAAAAACGGTCTACCATAGCACCTATCCTCTATCTCCTTTAGCTCCCACAAATATCTAGCAGCCAGTCTGTAAGGCTTGTACTGCCGCAAAACGTCATCCAACTCGATGTCTTCTAGCTTTTCCTCTTGTTCTGTTGTCTCTTCTTGGGTTTTCTTATCAGGGAATAAAGCTCTTATTTTCATTAAAAGTATTTTGGAAACAAGAATGAAAATCTGCGCCACTTTGCCCAAAGGTACATCCTTAATCTCCACAAGATACCTAGCGTAGATATCGATAAGATCACTGACTCTAATAGAGGAAGCTTGTATTTGTCTGTTCTCAACCAGGTGACAAAGAAGATCAAGGGGACCTGCAAAGTCCCCTATCTCAACTTGTAATATGTCTCTGCTGGACAAGTTGGTCCACTCCGATGTTTTTTATTATCTTTCCACAAAACCTATCGCTTCTACCACTTCGCTCATAGTCTTGGCCGCCACTTCTTTCGCGACCTTGGCCCCCTCACGCAAAATATCTGTTACCTCATCGCCATGTGTTTCGTAATAGGCCCTCCTTTGTTGAATTGGCTCGAGCAAAGTCATGACATGGCCATAGAGGGACTTTTTGCACTCTACACAGCCTATGCCCGCTGTACGGCAACCTTCCGCGAGGCTTTCTTTTTCCGCAGCATTTTTGTTAAATACTTTGTGTAGATCCCAAACCGGGCACTTGGCAGGATCTCCTGGGTCTTTTCTTCTCTCCCTTGCCGGGTCGGTCATCATGGTTCGAAGTTTCTCCCATATGACCTCCGGCTCATCAGCTATATCTATGGAATTTCCGTAAGATTTGCTCATTTTTCTCCCATCTGTTCCAGGGACTTTTGGGGTCTCTGTGAACAAACCTTCCGGTTCAGGGAAAATATCCCCATAGAAGTTATTGAACCTCCTAGCTATTTCCCTGGTAAGCTCCAAGTGTGCAGTCTGGTCTTCTCCAACCGGAACCGCTTCTCCTTTGTACAGCAATATATCAGCTGCCATCAATACAGGGTAGCCCAAAAAGGCATAGGTGCTCAGATCCTTGTTTTGGATGTTCAGTATTTGATCTTTATACGTGGGGTTCCTCTCCAACCATCCCAAAGGTGTAACCATGGACAGTGCCAAATGTAACTCCGTATGATATGGCACATGAGATTGAATAAAAATTGTAGCCTTTTCGGGATCCAGTCCGGCTGCAAGCCAATCCAGGAAAACCTCTTTGCAATTGGATTTTATTTTTGAACTATCTGCATAATCTGACATCAAGGCATGCCAGTCCACTATGCAGTAAAAACATTCATTATCATCCTGCAACTTGACCCAATTGGTCAATGCTCCAGCCAAATGCCCAAGGTGCAATCTGCCTGTAGGTCTCATACCGCTGAATATTCTCTTACCCATCTTTTTCACCTCTTAATATTATTGAGCATTATTATGAACGTGTTTACGTGCCTTTATATCAGTTTGCACTCTTCAAAGGAACCTGATATCAATACCACATCTAATCCCGTGGTTCCTTTTATTTTTTCTGCAAGAGCCTCCATAGTCAAGTCCTCCATCTGTGCGTGACTTACCTCTATCAAGGATAAGCCAGCCTCCAGGGCCTCTTGCACTTGATGATGTTTCAGCTCAGCTGTAACAAAAACACAAGCTCCAGCTTTAAGGGCCTCTTTCCACAAATCTCCGCCAGAACCTTCACATAAAGCCACCGTCGTCACTTTTGATGTACGTCCATAGTACTTGACCCAAGAGAATTTACCCTTTCTTTTAACATCTTCTGCAAAAGCCTCCAAATCCAAGGGAACTTCCAGTCTACCCAACACACCATCCCAAGATGGAGCTGGCAAGCCATGCCTTGCCAGCGAGATGGGCTCCACTTTTGCAAGTCCTAATTTGGAAGCCAAAAATCTATTTCCACCCTCAGGCGAAACGTCCCAGTTAGTGTGAGCTGCTATCACATTAATGCCAGTTTTTATAACCTTATCTATGATCTTACCCACATGAGATGAAAGGTCTATTTGCTTGATTGGATTAAATAATAAAGGGTGATGGGTAACTATACAATCGCATCTTTTCTCTACCGCTATTTCCAAACTTTTCATGTTAAGGTCCAGAGATACTGCTATTTTTTCAACCTTCTGCTCTGGAGAACCTATTATGAGGCCACAGTTGTCCCAATCATAGGCATAAACGAAAGGAGAAAAAGAATCTATGGCTTTCAGTACTTCTCCTATAGTTATGGAACTCATACTCTTACACCTCCTCTAATAACTGAAGCCACCCTCAGGGGGTGGCTTCAGCAACTCTCTATAGTGGTGGGCCCACCTGGACTCGAACCAGGAACCTTCCGGTTATGAGCCGGTGGCTCTGCCAATTGAGCTATGGGCCCTCCTTAGCTATTATTCGCTAACCTCAATGCAGCTGACCGGACAACTATCTGCAGCCTCTTGCGCACATTCCGCTCCTTCTGGTCGTATAACTTTTGCCTTACCAGCATCTTCGTTCAGCTCGAAGACCTCAGGGCATATCTGAGCGCAAACTCCGCATCCAATACACTCTTCCTCGTTTAGGTGAACTTTCACGGAGTCGGTCACCTCCTCCCGAGGGGCAATTCTAGCGCACGTTAGGCTTTTAGTCAAACCCCTATATTGATTTTTCTACAGAAATTTTTACGGCTCCGTCGCTTTCTTTTTCCATTCGCAGCAGAGCTTTGTAATTATCGACCGCTTTCTCTGCTGGTTCGGAAGAAACCATAAACACTCCAACGCCCACAGGAGTGGCTCCAAACTCCTTCGCTACAGCCATCATACCTGAGACGGTGCTTCCACCTCGCATGAAATCATCTATTATCAATACTCGACTTCCCCTAGGCAGGTTTCGAGTTCCCATGAACATAGTTCTTATCTCTCCTCTTGCAGCTTGATAGTGTACGGAAACTGCAGGACCATCACTTGCTCTGTTCCTAAATCTACACACAGCCAGTGGAAGACCCAAATGGAAGGCTGTAAAAATAGCAAGAGGTATCCCTTTAACCTCGGAAGTCATCACTATATCAGCCTCAGACTCAGAGAAATCAGAGGCAAGTATATGTCCCAATCTGGAAGCATATTTGGGGTTAAAAAGAACATCGCTATAGTAAACCAAGGATCCAGGAAGAAGTCTCCCCTGATCTTCCAACAAATTAGCTATTTCTTCCAACCATTCGTATCTTATATCTTGACGCAAGGAAGGCTTAAGAAAGGCTCCTCCGCCTCTTCCCTTGCTCACATTCACCCTGCCTATGCCTTCTTTTTCCAGAGAGGCATCTATCATGGAAATATCGTCGCTTATCACTGTCTTAGATACACCAAATTGTCTTGCCATGTTCGTCAACGAAACAGAATCGCTTGGGTTCAACAGAAATCCTGTTACGATTCTTATCAATCGCTCTATTCTCTCCGCTTTCATCCGCCTCACTCCATTACTATAATTGTCCCAATCTCATCGAACCCCTCGAGCTCTTCCGCAGACAAAAATGCGCTAGAAGGTTCTTTGAACAGGGCAAAACAACTGCTACCGCTGCCACTTATCCCCCAAGCAAGGGCTCCGTATCTCTCAAAACACTCAAAAAACAATTCGTAACCAGAATGGGCTTTAATAAGCATACTACTAAAATCATTTGGCAAAAGTCCTATTTTTTCACCCAAATTCAAGGCGCTCACCATATCCAATGCCTCCATACAGGCTTCTTCTTCCCTGCGTCCCTCATATTCAACTAATTCATCTATCAGCCTAAACGCCTCTTTAGTAGAACAGCTCCAACGAGGAACCAATATCAACTTAGCAAAAGTGTATTTAAAGTTGACATTTTCTACTATCACTTTTTCACCTATACCACCCACAATGGCACAATTATACCCACTCGCTAAAAAAGGCACATCTGCACCTATAGCTGTTTTTTCTTCAACTTTAGCCTTTTTGCCAGTTATACCCTCTATCCAGGATATGAGAGCTGCAGCGTTACCGCTTCCTGAACCTAGCCCCGCTCCTGGAGGAGTTGTCTTCCACAGCTTTATTTCAACGTTGGGTATGTTCCACCCCTTACCTCTGAATTCCCGCAAGACTTTCACAAGTATATTTTCATCATCAATTATCGTTGCTCCATAAGTTTCTACGCTATCACGCCTATCCCCCTGGGGTTTCTTCATTATGGTCATTTTTTCCCAATATGGCAGCCTGAGAAAGCAACTGCATAGGTTATGATAGCCATCCAACCTTCTGCTCAAGATCCTCAGGGTCAAATTCAACTTGGCAGGGCTAAACACAGTTAACACCCTAACACCTCCAAAAGAAAACCCCGGCTGAATGCCGGGGCAACAATGGATGCACAACCTCTAAAACTGCATTAACTGCTTCTTTTCTGGCAATATTTCCAATTCAACTTCTTTAGTAAGCAACTCTGCATAGCTAAATGACACAGTACCGTGTTGTGATTCCACATATAGGGTAAAAACGTGAGGATACGCCTCGGTTATCACACCCATCTTCTCCTCTGTCTTTCTTCTCCCTTTGAGCGCTTTATAGCGCACCTTGTGTCCTTTGTACAACTTGACCTTGTTTCTTATCGCTGAAAGACTCGGGCTCATATTAGTCACTCCATAAACCGCAAATTTATAAGAATTTTACCATATTATTCGTTAAATTGCAACCATTCCCACCCTTTTTAATTAAATTATGGTAAATCTCTTCTTTTCAATATTCTTTTATCTTGAACTCTCCTCGTTATACCTAATGAATCCAAAAGCTCCAATAAAGGTAGTATATATTTTCTGCTGCTTCCTGTAGCATCTCTTACAGACCCAACTGTGATATCTCCTAGACCATCAAGAAGATTTATGACTTTCCTCAATGTGTTGACGTCAACGACATATCCCCCAGATGCTATGAATATTTTATTGGTATCCTTCAGCATACTGAGCGCCCTATCTACTTGACTGTCTTTAAAAATCTTTTTTATTTCCTCTATAGTCGCCATGTTGACGCCCTGCTTCGCGCAAAACTCCATTATTTGAGCCCCAAGTTCGTTTATTTTGCCTTCTTTTACAGGTTCAAAATCAACAATGCTTACCTTCCCAGAGGTCTCTTTTAAGATTCCCTCTTCTATGAGCTTATCTGTAATTTTCCTCGCAGCCCTAAGAGGGAACCTTAAGCTTGTTCTCTGAAAGAGCAGTTCGTACGGCAAACCATTACTCTCTGGCTCCATCTCGTGGTATTCTTTCAATATTCTCACAATCTCATCTTTTAAGCCTTCATAAACCTCAATATCTAAAACTTCTATATCAGGTGCGTCCAGGGCAATCAAGCGCTTTTCCTTCGCTAACACATCTATCAGATTCTTAGTGTAGTCATGTTTTTGCTGCAGTTTTATGGACAAATTCCTTACTGTACTCCATTTATTCTTTTTCAAGTGAAGCAGAAGAAGCTCAGAAGGCAAGGTGCATGAATCAATCTTTGACATAAAATGGATATATTCACTCCTGCCTTTTTTACCCCTAGGCTTTTCACCATAAGGGTATAAGACCTTTCCTCCACCTATCGTCCTAAGGGGGCTGTAAAATCGAATAATAAATGGCTGTCTTTCTGTAGCTACTATTTCCTCTTCCGTTAGAAGTTGGGCATAGCATCTTTCTCCAGGCGACAAGCTGGTTCTATCTAAAAATGAAACCCTGGCAATTACATCCGACGTGCCCGTATGAAGTCTCACCCTTTGCCAGTGTCGCAAGGGGGTTTTATTCGAAGGTAAAAGCTCAAGGCTTACATCAAGACACCGGGTAGGCAAAAATATTTCCTTTTCGCATAGCACATCGCCACGGCTCAAGTCATCAACGGAGACGCCTGAAAGCCCTATGGCAACCCTTTGTCCTGCTATTGCCTTAGGAACCGATCTTTCATGGACTTGTATGGACTTTACCAAAGCTTCTCTCCCTAATGGCAGGACTTCCAGTTGCGTATTTTTATCTACTGTTCCTCGATAAGCAGTACCGGTGACAACGGTACCAACACCTTTTATTTGAAAAGCTCTATCTATGGGCAAGAAAAAAGCGCCCTCTGTACTTTTGGGTTTCACCCGATCTAACAAAGCCTGAATCTCCTTTAATAGAGCATCAAGCCCCTTACCAGAGATCGCGGAAACGCACAAAATAGGCTTACCTTCCAAAAAAGTTCCCCTTATTTCGTCTTTGATCTCTTCCAACGCTAACTCCAAGAGCTCTTCATCCACCAAGTCAGATTTAGTTACTACAACTATTCCTTCCTTTACCCCAAGAAGCTGCAGTATCTCAAGGTGTTCCTTTGTTTGAGCCTTAACTCCTTCATCGGCGGCAACTACAAAAATGACAGCATCAATTCCAGCAGCCCCTGCAACCATTTGCCTTATAAACTTTTCATGACCAGGAACATCAACGACACTTACAGTTCTGCCATCTGGTAACACTAAAGGAGCGAATCCAAGCTCAATGGTTATACCTCGTTTCTTCTCTTCCGCTAATCTATCGCAATCCACCCCCGTAAGGGCCTTTATGAGAGTGGTTTTACCATGATCTATATGCCCCGCTGTACCGAGTATTATCGGGAATTCAAAAACTTTATTTCTGCCTTCAGGAACGCTCATGGGCTACCTCCTTTAAACAATCAATAAGAAGTCCCTCTTCATTCCTCAGTATAGTACGAACGTGCAAAAGTACGAAACCACCCGCTGTCGTGGCAATAACAGGAGGCTTTTTCTTTCGCAACAGCTCCACCAATTCGCTATCTTTTATCTTGTTGGATTTTATACTGAGCGCATACCCTTTTAGCGTGTCCGCAGGGTAGGCGCCGCCACCTACTACGTCCTCAACCTCCACAACTTCTATATCAAAAAAGTCACCTGCAGCTCTTTTGAGCATCCTTTTCAACCTTAGAGCTTTTTTCTTGAGGGTATCGGCATCGGCACATAGCATAGCTATAGTGGGAATTTCATGGGCTCTGCCTTCTAAATATATCCTCAATGTAGCTTCCAGTGCCGCGAGGGTCATTTTATCAATTCTGAGAGCCCTATGAAGAGGATGTCTTTTTATTTTATCTATTAGCGGTTTTCTACCCACTATGCATCCCGCCTGAGGTCCTCCCAAAAGTTTATCTCCCGAAAAGGTTACAACATCCACGTTGGAGCGCACACAATTTGCCACAGTGGGTTCACCCTTCAGACCGCAGACACTCAAATCCACCAACACACCGCTTCCAAGGTCCTCCATAAACACGAGGTCATTTTCCTTTGCTACTTCCGCAAGCTCTTCTCTTGAGGGCACACTTTGGAATCCAATTATACGAAAATTAGAAGGATGGACCTTTAGAAGCATTTTCGTTCTTTCCGTTATTGCTTCCCTGTAATCCTTGATATGGGTCTTATTGGTGGTACCAACCTCTACCATTTCGACTCCAGATTGGGCCATTATCTCAGGAATTCTGAAAGAACCGCCAATTTCCACCAGTTCTCCTCTTGATATTATGGCTTGGCCACCTTGGGCAAGAGCCGAAAGACAAAGAAGCACCGCACCTGCGTTATTGTTAACTACAACTGCCCCATCGGCTCCAGTTAATTGGCACAGCAACCACTCCACATGGTCCAGCCTCTGACCCCTTTCCCCTTTTTCAAGATCATACTCCAGGTTACTATAACCTCTTGCGACCTCAGAGACCGCCTTTATGACCTCTTCCGAAAGACATGACCTGCCCAAGTTAGTATGTACAACAACTCCGGTGGCGTTTATGACCCTTCTCAAACTATTTCTTTTATATCTTTCAAGCCTCTTTATAACCTCTTTCTCAAGCTCTGGTACGTTAATCCCTTTCTTGGTTCCTTTAAGAATTTCTTTACGGTATTCGCCTATCACGTCAGCGAAAACAGATTTTACCGTATTTCTTCCCAATTTCTCCTCATATGGAGCAACCCACGACCTTGCAAGGAGTTCATCCATTGAAGGTATCTCTCTGAGAAGTTTGTTTATTTCAGGCTTCATATCTACATCCTCCTAACTAAATTACCTCTTGTGACCATTTCGATTTAATCAATCTGCGTCTTGTCACTTATACTATAATAAGTTTCCTCAAAAGCTATGTTTTATTATAAACTTTTTACGAAGGAGGCCGTAAAAATGAATATAATAGACGCAAGAAACAAGCCCTGCCCTAAACCAGTCATGATGGTAAAAAAAGCAGTGGAAGCAGGACATCATCCCATTCAAGTAATTCTCAACAGCGAAATTTCAGCCACGAACGTAAAGCGATTCATGGAAACGCAAGGTTTCAATATCATGGAGGAAAATAAAACCAACGAAGAGATAACGCTCACATTTACCAAAGACACCGACACCAAGCAAAGCTCTGCCCATGATGAGGTTCAAATAGAACTTTCAACTAAAGACACAGCCCTTCTCATAACCACAGCTCATCTAGGTAAAAACGATACCGACCTAGGAGAGGTTTTAATGAAGGGATTCTTGGGCACCATTGCAGAAATGACCACCCCTCCAAAGGTTATAGCACTTATGAACGAAGGGGTTCTGTTGGCATTGCCTGAATCCAGCACTTCCGAAAGCCTATCACAAATTGAAGATAAGGGCTGCCGCATCTTAGTATGCGGCACATGCACAAACCATTTTGGAGTCACAGAAAAAATCAAAGTGGGAACCATTTCCAACATGTACGAAATCACGGAACAAATATTGGAGGCCCAAAAAACCATCACCATATCTTAAACTGAAACTAGGAAACAAGCTTCTCCCAAATCGCATTTCCGACTCTCATACCTCGCCGCGTAAGCACAAGCTTATGCGGCTTTTTTTTCAACAAATGCTCCGGGACGTCCTCAAGCCTAAGAAGAACTTCTTGAGCCTTTTCTTTGCCGAACTCCTCAATCAGGTCTATTTCATCTATCCCCCATCTAGTCCTAAGTCCCAGCATAGCAGCCTCCAATGCCCCATGAAGGCCAATCAGTCTCTCGGACCATTCTTTAATGCTTCTTCCCTCTTTAAGTCTTGATACATAATCTTTCAAAGAGGAAACGTTCTTGTATCTTCTTCCCCTTATAAACCCCCAAGCTCCCGGCCCAATGCCGATGCAGTCCCTTCTGTACCAATAACCCAAATTATGACTACATTCAAAGCCTCTTAGCGCAAAACTGGCAATTTCGTACTGATAAAGACCTTTTTTTTCTAAATAATATTGAGCCCACCTATAGAAGGGATACCCTGAAGGGATGCTTTGGGGAGGAGATTTTCCCCATTGGGTGCCCTCCTCCAATGTGAGTTGGTAACAGGAGACATGATGTACTCCAAGTCTTAAAGCCGTCTCTAGGTTTGCATGCCACCTCCTTATAGTCTGCCCCGGCAAACCAAAGAGGAGATCACAGCTGACATGAAACCCCTTTACAAGCGCCAACTCCAAGGATTTCATTCCTTCAAGCGCACCATGGGGACGACCTAAAATGAGAAGGTCTTGTTTATCGAAACTTTGACAGCCTATGCTGACTCGGGTTATTCTCCATTCTTTCCAGAAAGTCAACAAGTCTTCGTTTAAAGACCCAGGGTTTGCTTCTACGGTGGCCTCCTCCAAAAAATCCAGGTTAAAATTGCGCTCTAGTATGTTTTTCAGCCTTTCCCATTCACCCACGGAGAGCAAGGAAGGGGTTCCGCCACCAATATAAAGAGTCCTTATAGGGCGCTTGCAAGTTCTCCAGTTAGACCACTTCGAAGCTTCCAACTCCACAGCATCAAGGTAAACTCCAACAAGCTCGCGGTTGCTCATTGGAACACTGTAAAAAGCACAATAAGGGCACTTCCTAATGCAAAAGGGAACGTGAAGGTACAATGAAATGCCCTCTGAGAACTTCCTCAACTTTGCTTTTCTTCCTCCGTCTTCAGGAATGCAAGGAAGGCCTCCTGAGGAATGGATACTTTACCTATCTGTTTCATTTTCTTCTTGCCTTCCTTCTGCTTTTCCAATAGCTTCCTCTTCCTGGTCACATCGCCCCCATAACATTTAGCCAAGACATCCTTCCGCAAGGGTTTTATGTTCATTCTAACGATAACACGCTTGCCTATAGCAGCCTGTATGGGCACTTCGAAAAGCTGCCGAGGTATGATGTCTTTCAGTTTCTTAACTGCGGCATGCCCTCTGTGGTAAGCTTCGTCCTTGTGACAGATAAAGGAAAAAGCATCAACCACTTCTCCTCCTATGAGTATGTCCACCTTGACCAGGTCGGAAGCTTTATATCCTACATGCTCATAGTCAATTGAAGCAAAACCCCTGGTTAAGGATTTTATCTTATCGTGAAAATCTATTATAAATTCCGCCAGAGGCAATTCATAAACAAGCCGCACTCTCTCAGGGGTTATGTAATCCATACTTATATAGTTGCCCCTTTTATCTTGACAAAGCTGCATCACCTTGCCAACGAATTCGTTAGGAACGAACACCGTCACCTTTATGTATGGTTCCCTTATCTCCTCTATATCACCTATCTCTGGAAAATCAGAAGGCTTATGAGTTACCACTAAAGTGCCGTCTTTCTTTGTGACCTGATATACAACATTGGGCAAAGTGGCCACTAGATCTATCCCAAACTCCCTGCTCAACCTTTCCTTTGCGATATCCATATGAAGAAGTCCCAAAAAACCGCACCGGAAACCAAAACCCAAAGCAGCAGAGGTTTCCGGTTCGAAAACAATGGCTGAATCGTTCAGCTGCAGCTTTTCCAAGGCGTCCCTTAGATTTGGGTAATCATCCCTCTCCATGGGATAGAAACCGCAATATACCACTGGCTTAACGTTTTGATAGCCAGGAAGAGGTTTCTCCGCAGGCCTTTCAGCACTGGTGATGGTATCACCTACTCTAGCCTCGGACACCGATTTGATGTTTGCTATGATATAGCCCACGGCGCCAGGTCCAAGCTGTTCCACGGGAGACATGTCTGGCTTGAATACCCCCAACTCCTCAACTTGATAATTTCTACCGGTCGCCATGAAAGTGACGTTTTGTCCTTTCTTTATCACACCGTCAACGACCCTTATGGAGCATATTACCCCTCGATAGTTATTGTAAATGGAGTCAAAGATCAACGCACGAAGAGGTGCTTTTGGATCCCCTTTTGGGCTTGGTATCTTTTCGATAATGGCATTCAACACCTCTTTGATGCCTTTTCCTTCCTTAGCGCTGACTAGACAGGCATCACTTGCATCAATGCCCACTATATCTTCTATCTCCTTTTTCACTTCCTCTGGCCTTGCCGATGGTAAATCTATTTTGTTTATCACCGGAATAATTTCGAGCCCCTGATCTACCGCCATGTAAGCATTCGCTACAGTTTGGGCCTCAACTCCTTGTGCTGCATCCACGACAAGCAATGCTCCCTCACAAGCAGCAAGAGAACGGGAAACTTCGTAGGTAAAATCTACGTGCCCTGGCGTATCAATCAGGTTCAATATGTATTCTTGTCCATCATCCGCTCTATACTTCATTTGGACTGGGACCAGCTTTATGGTTATACCCCTTTCCCTCTCCAGCTCAAGGGTATCCAAAACTTGCTCTCGCATGTTTCTAGCATCTATAGTCATAGTTGCTTCCAAGAGTCTGTCAGCAAGGGTAGACTTGCCGTGATCTACGTGAGCAATTATGCAAAAATTTCTAATGTTGGCCATATTCCAATCCATAAAAGCACCTCTCATTTTCTTCTTGTTGTAAGGCATCGTAAGTCAACAGACATATATTATATACCGCCTAAACCAGGGACGACAATTTTATATCATACAACACAAAACTGAAGAATTTTATCAAAACCCAAATATATCGCAACGCCCTCCTGTCGCATTTATTATAACCACTCTTCACGCTTTATAGTCAGCTATATAGTTGACAATAATAACGATAAGTCTAATAATGTTAGGTATAATTTCGATTTTAGGGAGGTATACACCAATGGAGAAATTGGAACCTATCTATGAAGGCAAGGCAAAGAAGCTATTTGAGACCGACGACCCCGATATCCTGCTACTTGAATATAAAAACACGCTGACAGCTTTCAATGCTCTTAAAAAAACCACCATGGAGGGAAAAGGAGCTCTAAACAACAAGATAAGCTCTTATATCTTGCAGTATCTCGCATCCAGGGGCGTACCTAATCACTTTGTAAAAATGGTAGATGAAGTAAGGCAACTAGTCAGGAAGGTAGAAATAATACCTCTTGAGGTCGTAGTAAGAAACATAACCACCGGTTCGATTTGCAAGCGGCTAGGCGTTCCCGAAGGAATCAACCTTAACCCACCTCTAGTGGAGTTCTACCTCAAAAACGATGAATTAGGGGATCCGATAGTCACAGAGGATCAGGCTATATCCTTTGGCTGGGCCTCAGAGGAAGAGATACAAAAAATAAAAAACATGGCTCTTCAGGTCAACCAATTATTAAAGGACCTTTTCAAACCTCTGGGGATAACATTGGTGGACTTCAAACTCGAATTTGGAAAAACCAAGGATGGAGAGATCATACTGGCAGATGAAATTTCTCCAGATACTTGCAGGTTTTGGGATAGCTCCAGTGGAGATCGTCTTGACAAAGATAGGTTCAGAAAGGACTTGGGCAACGTACTAGAGGCATATCAAGAAATATGGAGACGCCTATCCGCTAAGGGGGAAGAATAATGTTGTATCATATAAAAGTACTCGTATATCTAAAAGATGGGGTTTTGGATACCCAAGGTAAAGCTGTATTGGGTACGCTGCATAGGATGAATTACACAGAGTTAAAGGATATAAGAATCGGCAAGTACCTTCAACTTTGGATAGAAGCACCAGATAAAGAAACAGCCAAAAAGAGAGTCGTAGAAATGTGTTCGGATCTTCTAGTAAACGATCTCATTGAAGACTACTCGATAGAGGTAGATGATATATCATGAGAGCTTATGTGGTAGTTTTCCCCGGAAGCAATTGCGACAGAGACGTGGTCCATTCTTTAGCTACAAGGCTGAAAACTCCAGTCCTTACGTTATGGTACGAAGAAAACCACTTACCTAGTGACGCTGATCTAGTAGTACTGCCAGGAGGGTTTTCATATGGGGACTACCTGCGCTGTGGAGCCATGGCAGCCACAGCACCGATCCTACAAGGAATCAAAAATTATGCAGAAAACGGTGGACTAGTGCTGGGCATATGTAACGGATTTCAAATTCTCACAGAGGCGAGGTTGTTGCCAGGGGCTTTGCTTGCAAACAAAAACCTGAAATTTATATGCCGCCAATGCACCGTAAGGGTTGAAAGAACAGATACCCCTTTCACATCAAATTTACAAATAGGACAAGTATTAAAGATGCCGATAGCCCATCACGAAGGCCTATACTTCCTTCCGCCTGAGGACTTGAAGCGCGTACTTGCCAACAGACAGGTGGTATTCCGTTATTGCAGCAATGACGGCACAGTCGATGAAGAAAACAACCCCAATGGATCAATAGAGAACATTGCTGGAGTTGTAAACGAAAGAGGAAATGTTCTAGGGTTAATGCCCCATCCAGAACGCGCTTCTGAAAAAATTTTAGGATCAGAAGATGGCGGACTTATATGGGACTCTGTAGCTTTATGGCTCGCAAAAAGGGGGCGCCGTTAAATGAACTACAAAACAGTAGGCCTAAGGAAGGAAGAATATCTAGCAATAAAGAAAATGCTAGGCAGAGAACCCAACGAATCGGAACTTAGGATACTTGGCGTTATGTGGTCAGAACATTGCAGCTACAAATCCACACGTTCGATCCTGAAAATGTTCAATTCAGAAGGCAAACATGTCATCCAAGGTCCAGGAGAAAATGCCGGAATAGTCGATATAGGTGGCGGGTGGGCCGCAGCATTCAAAGTAGAAAGCCACAATCACCCTTCCGCCGTTGAGCCATATCAAGGCGCAGCAACTGGGGTGGGTGGAATCATACGAGACATATTGGCAGTAGGCGCTTGGCCTACAGCTTGCCTTGATGGATTGTTCTTCGGGAAGACACCTAACAACTCCACTCTATCCCTTATAGAGGGAGTTGTCGCCGGCATAGGCGGTTATGGCAACGCTGTAGGAGTCCCAACCGTCGGGGGCAAAACCTTTTTCGACGACAGCTATGAAGGAAACCCTCTGGTCAATGCCATGTGCGTCGGAACAGTACACCAAGAAAGCGTCATAACTTCAAGAACTGCAAAAGTAGGCCAATGGGTCGTGCTCTTAGGTTCTAGGACAGGACGAGATGGCATCGCCGGAGCAGCCTTTGCCTCCACGGAATTGGCTGAAGATACTAAATCCAGTAAGCCCCAAGTTCAAATAGGAGACCCATTTGTGGAAAAACTTCTAATAGAGTGCTGCCACGAACTACTTAAGGATAAACTAATAGCCTCGATGCAGGACATGGGTGCGGCTGGCATAACCTCATCAGCCAGTGAAATAGCTGCAAAAAGTGGGACTGGCATACACATATATGCAGAGAAAGTACCTACACGAGAGGCAAACATGACTCCTTGGGAGATAGCACTATCAGAATCTCAAGAGAGAATGTTGTTGATAATTGAACCAGACAACTTCGACAAAGTCAAAAAATGCGCCGAAAAATGGCTTTTGGAGTGTGCTCTCATAGGAGAAATAACAAGTGACAAACGCTTCAGAATAACGAACCATGGAGAGACAGTAGTGGATCTGCCTGCAGAAATGGTTGGAGGCGGTTGCCCGGTCATTGACTGGCCCTCTCAAAAACCAGCTTATTTAGAGAACATCAAGGTTGAGAAAAAATATGAAGTGCCACAAGAGCGCTTTAAGGAGCTCTTTTTGTCCGTTCTTACGGACCCCAACGTGAGAGACAAATCATGGATATACGAACAATACGACCATATGGTGCAGACAAATACAGTAGCAGGACCAGGGAATCCAGTTAGCGTCATACGGATTAAAGAAAACGGGACATTTCTGGCTTTGTCAATGGATTGCGACCCTTGGAGCTGCTGGCTTGACCCGTACAATGGAGGAGCTGAAAGCTTCCTCAAAGCCGCTCGTCCTTTGTGGGCTTGCGGAGCAGAAGTCTTGGGTATGACAGACTGCTTAAATTACCCTTCCCCAGAATCACCAGAAAATTATTGGGTATTAAAGGAATCAGTAAGAGGACTCGCTCAAGCTGCAAAGGACTTGGAATGCCCTGTCGTCTCTGGAAACGTAAGTCTATACAATGAATCACCAGGGAAAAAAATCCTCCCCTCCCCTCTCGTTGGCATAGTAGGACTCCTAAGGGATCTTGACACCTTCCTCCCCTCTGGAAGAATGGAAGCAAAAGACATTTTATTCCTGGTGGGTCCTGAGAAAGGTTCCTTAGCAGGAAGCCTCTTCCAAAGGATTATGGACGGAACCATACAGGGTAAACCTACCCCATATGATGCCGACCTAGAAAGAAAATTCAAAGAAAGGGCCATCAAAACTTCCAAAGAAAAATGCTGCTCATCTGTAAGAGTCATAGGAAGCGGTGGCCTTGCAATCTCCATTGCCAAGGAATGCATCTTTGCTCAGAAAGGAGCTAGGATAAATATAGCCCCCGAGCTGCTCAAAAGACCTGAATTTTTGTTCGGCGAAGGAAGACCAAGAGCAATATACTCTGTCAAACCCAGCATGGTAAGCCTCTTTGAAAGCATATGGAGGGATTTTGGCTTATTAAAGATCGGTACTGTCATTGAGGATCATACATTGGATATATCTGGGCTTGCCAACTTTACCCTACAGGAAATATTAGGGTGCTGGAGAGGATGATATAACGATGTGCGGAGTGTTTGGAGCTTTCTCAAAGAACGGCCAATCCGTGCTTGAGGACGTTTATTTAGGCCTATACGCCCTTCAGCATAGGGGACAAGAATCCTCCGGAATGGCCTGGATTGCAAAAAACAGCGCAGGTTGTGAGCTCAGGGTCACAAAGGGAATGGGCCTTGTACATCTTGCTTTGGACCAGAAGGAACTGTCATCCTCCCATTCCAACTGTGCCATAGGGCACACTAGGTACTCTACAGCGGGGGGATCCTTTCTATCCAACGCTCAACCCATAACTGCCAACTACTCTCGGGGCTCCGTGGCTATAGCTCACAACGGCAACATAACCAACGCCACAGGCATTAGAAGGTATTTGGAAAATCGCGGAGCCATTTTCCAATCTACGAGCGACACCGAGACCATCCTTCATTTAATGGCCCATCAATCACATAAACCTCCTCTCGATGCCCTTATCAGTGCTCTAAAAACCCTTAAAGGAGCCTACAGTCTGGCTGTGATCATAAACAACCGCCTGGTAGCAGCTAGAGACCCATGGGGATTCAGACCACTCGTTTTAGGCAGAAGAGGAGAAACCACTTACATAGCATCGGAAAGCTGCGCGCTTGATATTGTCGGAGCCACATTGGTAAGGGACATAAAACCTGGAGAAGTGGTAGTAATAGATGAAGATGGAGAAAAAAGCCTACTCATCCCCAAAGAAACAGAACGCAAGTTTACTTGTGCCTTTGAGTACGTCTACTTCGCAAGACCAGACAGCTTTCTCGACGGAAAATCAGTATATGACGTCAGGAAAAAACTTGGGCAAAAACTAGCACAATCGGCTCCATGTCCAGAGGCAGACATGGTAACTGGGATGCCTGACAGTGGCACCATCTCCGCCATGGGATATGCCGAGGAATCGGGCCTGCGCTACGAAAAAGCCATAGTAAGGAACCGGTATGTCGGAAGAACGTTCATAGAACCCACCCAAAGGGTAAGAGAGCTTGGGGTAAGAATAAAGCTGAACCCCATAGGGGAAATCATGAAGGACAAAAAGATTGTAATAGTCGATGACTCGATCGTCAGAGGAACCACCGTACAACGAGTCATCGCAATGGTGCGAGAAAGCGGTGCCAAAGAAGTACATATAAGAATAGCATCTCCTCCTGTAAAGTTTCCCTGTTATTATGGGATCGACACTCCAACCTCCGAGGAGTTGGCTGCAGCACGAATGAACATAGAAGAACTATGCAAAGAGATAGGGGCTGATTCTTTAAGCTACATATCAGTATCGGAGATGTTGGATGCCATTGGATTACCTCACCACAACGTCTGCACTGCCTGTTTCAGTGGGGACTATCTGAATGGAGGCAAAGACGATGAATTGGACTTATGAGAAAGCAGGGGTGGACCTTAAAAAAGCTCAAGACTGGGTAGATGTCATCAAGAAAATCGTATCTAAAAATAAAAGTTCCCGAACTATTGGTGGCATAGGTGGGTTTGCAGGACTTTACAGGTTAGATGAAGAGAACTTAATAGCTGCCTGTACAGATGGAGTTGGGACCAAAGTAGAAATAGCAAGAATCTTAAACAGATACGATACCATTGGACAAGATCTGGTGGCCATGAACGTGAACGATTTGGTAACGTGTGGCGCTAAGCCCCTATTTTTCCTTGATTACATAGCCTGCTCAAAGCTTGATATCGCAGTGTTGGAGCCCATAATACAAAGCATCGCGGACGCTTGTTACCAATCTGGCTGTGTGCTGCTAGGCGGTGAAACCGCTGAAATGCCCGATGTCTACGATTACGGCAAGCTTGATTTAGCAGGCTTTGCAGTTGGCATTGTAAAAGAAAAAGATCTAATTACAGGGCAAAACATTCAAAAAGGGGACATAGTCCTGGGGCTTAAAAGCTCTGGCCTCCATAGCAACGGTTATTCACTAGCCCGGAAGGTATTGTTGGGAGAAGACACTGGGGAGCTTGACAGCACCTTACCCATTTTGGGAGAAAAACTTGGAGACAGCCTCCTTAAGCCCACAAGGTTATATGTGAGGCAAGCCATGAAGGCAGCAGAAACCGGCCTCGTCAAGGGAATGGCTCATATAACAGGAGGAGGTCTGAAGGAGAATATTGAAAGGATCCTTCCTCCATCCCGAACCCTTTTCATTGATTTCAACTCTTGGGAGCGTCCATCAATCTTCAAGCTTATATCCTCTAAAGGTGTTTCAGAAGAGGAGATGAGAAAAGTATTCAATTTAGGAATTGGTTTCGTCTTCATCGTCTCACCTTCTGATGTACCTACAATAAAAGAAGTGATGAAAAAGGAAAACGAGGACCTCTACGAAATTGGGGAGATAAGCCGATGACATCTGTAGCAGTGCTTATATCTGGTAGAGGCACCAACATGGAAACCATCGTAAAAAACTGTCAAGCAGGCAAGATACCTGCGACCGTGGCATTCGTGGGAAGCAGCAAGAAAAACGCAGAAGGCCTCAAGAAAGCAAAAAACCTTGGTATTCCAACTGTAGTGTTACCATACCAAGAAGGAGTCGAGACAGCAGAAAAAACACTACTCGAAGAGCTTAAAAACCACCACGTAGAATGGATTATCCTAGCAGGGTTCATGAGAATACTGTCTCCTAAGGTAGTAAGAAGCTATCCAAACAGGATAGTCAACATACATCCATCCTTACTACCTTCCTTCCCAGGGGTCGATGCCATAAGACAGGCATTCGAATACGGCGTGAAGGTGACTGGAGTTACGGTACATCTGGTCGATGAAGAAGTGGATCATGGGCCTATATTGGCTCAAATGCCCGTTAGAATTTCCCCTTATGACACTTTAGAGACACTGGAGGAAAAGATACACCGGGTAGAGCACTATCTGTATACCGAAGTATTGAAAGACCTATTTACAAACGGACAAAGTGCAACAAGAATGAGGAGGGATGTGTAATGCCTAGAAAAAGAGCCCTTGTCTCTGTATACGATAAAGAAGGAATTGTGGATTTTGCGAAGGGGCTAGTTGAATTAGGATATGAGTTGGTATCAAGCTCTGGCACCGCAAAACACCTTGCCGCCTCGGGGGTAAGCGTAAAGGAAGTAGCAGATCTTACAGGATACCCCCACATGCTGGGAGGCAGAGTCAAAACTCTCCACCCATCAATCATAGGCGGCATTTTGGCAAGAAGGCATTTTCAGGAAGACTTGAATGACGTTGAGACATTCAATATCCCCCTGATCGATATGGTAATATGCAACCTTTATCCCTTTGAACGGGCATGGGAAGAAGGTGCCGATCTGGAAAATCTCCTAGAAAACATAGATATAGGAGGTGTAACCCTTATAAGGGCTGCAGCAAAAAATTATCACCAGGTAGTTTGTGTCGTCGATAAGGCTGACTACAATAGGATACTCAAAGAAATAAATGACGAGGGCAACGTAACCCTAAAGACCAGGGGCGAATTGGCTCTTAAAGCTTTCTCATACACTTCCTGGTACGACACTGCCATTTACAGGGGGTTAATGTCTCAAATAGCGGCCATAGATGAGGAACTACCTGAGATGATACCCTTATCGCTGCGAAGGGACATATCCCTTCGCTACGGCGAAAACCCCCATCAGAAAGCGGGCCTTTACACCATTCCGATAGCCGATAAGGCTTGGATTCAACTTTCAGGGAAACCTCTGTCCTACAACAACATCCTGGACATGGATTGTGCATTCAGAGCCATATCCATATTACAGCAGGATTGCGCATGCGTAATAATAAAACATACGACGCCCTGTGGAGTCGCCGTGGGAGAAACGACACAGCAGGCCTATAAAAAAGCCCTAGCTTGCGATCCAGTATCAGCCTTTGGAGGTATTATTGGCTTTTCAAGAAAAGTTGATCTTGCAACGGCCAAGGAACTCGCAGAGAAATTCGTGGAAGTGGTTGTTGCTCCGGGATATGAACAGGAAGCAGTCGAATATATAAAAGAAAAAAGAGAAAACACTAGACTAATAGAATGGAAAGGGCAACGTTTCATGCCCCTACAGCTCACAGGAACTTGGAGCGGAATCCTCGTTCAAGAAGACAAACTTCCACCCCTTCCAGACCCGAACGCTGGCGAATGGGTGGGTAAACCAAGACTTGACCTTTGGGATGACTTAATAACCGCTTGGAAATCTGTCTATCTATGCAAAAGTAATGCTATAGCTATAGTAAAAGACCTAGCTACCGTTGGACTAGGCTCGGGCTTTACCAGCCGTGTCGATGCAGTCAAATGGGCAATCAATCAGGCCGGCGAAAAAGCCCTAGGAGCTGTGTTAGCATCCGATGCATTCTTCCCATTCCCCGACTCCGTTGAATATGCTAAGGAAGCAGGAATAGCAGCCATAATACAGCCAGGAGGATCCGTAAACGACCATAAGGTCAAGGAGGCCGCAATGAAGGCAGGGATAAGTATGTTCCTTAGTGGCTGGAGAACCTTCCGCCACTAACAGCTATGCCTTCAAAGAAAGGAGGAACAACTGGAATGAAAGTACTCGTCCTCGGAGGTGGTGGGAGGGAGCATGCCATAGTTTGGGCCCTTTCCAGATCTCCCAGAGTAAAGGAAATTCATTGTATGCCTGGCAACGGGGGAATACAGGACCTTGCTGCTCTCCACAAGGGGGACCACACAAATCCTGATGAAGTCTTGAAGATATGTAAACATATAAATCCCAATCTGGTTGTTATAGGTCCTGAAGCTCCCCTGGTAAATGGCGTAGCAGACACATTGAGGCAAGAAGGATTTCTGGTGTTTGGCCCCAACAGATTGGCAGCTCGCCTCGAGGGAAGCAAAGCCTTCGCAAAATCTTTCATGGCCAGAAACAACGTTCCCACGGCGCCATTTGACATATGCACGCAACTTCCCGAGGCCTTGGAAGCTCTAAAGAAGAGGACCCCACCATATATAGTGAAAGCAGATGGGCTGGCTGCTGGGAAAGGGGCCTTCGTCATAAACGACTTTGAAGAAGCCCGCGAAATATGCGACGGACTCTTGAACAAGGGATATCTTAAGGAAGCTGGCAAAACCATAGTCATAGAGGACTTCCTGCCGGGCCGTGAACTTACTGTATTAGTCATAACTGACGGCTCTGATTACATAATGCTGTCGCCAAGTCAAGACCATAAAAGAGCATGGGATAACGACAAGGGACCCAACACGGGAGGAATGGGTGCTTACTCTCCTGTGCCCTGGGTTGATGAAAGGTTATCATCAAAAATAGAAGAGAAGATAATCAAACCGACCATAGCAGGACTCGAAAAGGAAAACATTTCATTCATGGGTGTTTTGTATTTTGGCCTGATGATAGACAAAGAAGGCAACTGCAATGTGCTGGAGTACAACGTTAGAATGGGAGACCCTGAAACTCAAGTGGTCCTTCCTATTTTTGAAGGAGACCTAGCAGAAGTTATGTTGGCCTGCAGCATGGGATCTTTAAAGGATGTAAGGGTTCCCAAACCTGAAAAAGCTGCAGTGGGAGTAGTTGTAGCTTCCGGGGGCTACCCCGAATCTTATGAAACGGGCTTTGAGATTCACGGTATAGAGAAGTTGTCTTGTATAGATGACATACTGGTGTTTCATGCTGGCACCAAAAAGGAAAAAAATAAATACCTTACTGCAGGTGGAAGGGTTCTCACCGTAGTGGGACTCGGTGAAGACATAACCGAAGCAAGGAAAAAAGTATATGAGAATATAGGTGCCATATCCTTCGAAGGTCATTTTTACAGAAAGGATATTGCAGCAAGATTGGAGGGACCCCAAAATGAATAAACCGCTAGTAGGAATAGTCATGGGATCATCGTCAGATCTGAGAATAGGCCAAAAGATATATGAGGAACTCAAATCTTTCAACATTCCATGCGAGGTAACGGTAGCCTCTGCGCACAGAACCCCAGAGGATGCCGCAAAGTACGCTGCAAATGCATGTTCAAGGGGGCTTAGGGTAATAATAGCTGTAGCTGGATTATCTGCGGCCCTACCAGGAGTTATCGCCGCTCATACAACCCTCCCAGTAATCGGCGTACCCGTAGCTGCTGGAACCTTGGGAGGCATTGATGCCCTCTTGGCAATTGCTCAAATGCCTCCAGGGGTTCCAAGTGTATCGGTAGGAATAGATGGTGCAAAAAACGCTGCCCTAATGGCCATTAGGATCCTGGCCCTAGAGGATGAAAAATTGCAAAAAGCTCTTGATGATTACCGGAAAAAGAACGAAGAAAAGATTAGAAATTCAAGAACCAGCCTTACTGGTGTAACAACTGCCCCACCAGAAGCCTTCCTTTAAGCCAAAGGCGGGCTGACGGGAGTAAAGCGATGGAAAAGGAACTATTTCGAAGCTGGTCCAAGGTCCTTAAAGAGCGCTGGGGGAAAAGAGTTCAGAAGATCTCCCTCGACGTGGGGGCTGGTTGCCCCCACAGAGAGGGCCTTGAAGCAGGAGGCTGTATTTTCTGCGATTACCTAGGAGGTGGAAGTGGAGCTTCGTTGCGTGGAGAAACGCTGCAGGAGCAGATAGAAAAAGGTTTCAAGGTTCTAGCTAAAAGATATAAAACTGATATGGCCATACTCTATTTTCAAAGCTATTCATCGACCAACATGCCTTTAGATAAGCTCAAAGATGCCATCCTATTTGCCATAGAAACGGGCATGAAGCTGGGACAGGTCAAAGGGCTCTCCGTCGGTGCGAGGCCTGATCAGATTCCCAAAGATTTTCTGGATTTTTTGGCCAGCTTAGAAGGCCCCGACATGGGAATATGGCTTGAGCTAGGTATTCAGACAATTGATCCTTCCGGCCTTGAGTGGTTAAACAGAGGGCACGGCTTTGAAGCCATAAAACGGAGTCTCGACCTGATACGAACCTATGAGCAAATACAGCTCTGCGCCCATCTCATAGCAGGAATACCAGGGGAAAACCCAAAGCAACTTGCAATATCAGCCAAATGGCTTTGTGAGAACGGTGCTAAGGGGCTTAAGTTCCATCCACTTCACGTACTAAAAAACACGCCCCTGGAGCGGCTTTATGTGAACCAAGCCTACCATCCCTTGTCAATGGAAGAATACATAAGGAAGGTGGCTGAAGCGCTGAGATTCATAAGCCCAGAAACCATAATTCAGCGCTTAACTGCAGATGCAACATCCCACAGGCTAGTAGCACCCAAATGGATATCTCAAAAAGCTATCGTAATAGAGAGGCTTAAGAAGTATATGGAAGAGAATGGAATTACGCAGGGGGATTCTTGGGGGAAATCCCCCTAGCGTACTTTCTGAATCAATGCCTTATCTTTGTTCCCAAATACCCCAAGAAGAGCAATATAGGAACGAACACGAACTTTGATGGACCCTCTATGGCGCTTCTTACGGCATCCACGGAAAGCAGCATCTTAAACCCCACCGCCATGGAGATACTGATCAGCAAAATCATACCCCAAAAGTTCCTGCTGCTCCTGTTGTTTTCGTTCCCGGAATTATCTTCTTTTCTCACCGCGTTTGACTCCCTAACATTTTAGGATGAGTATTTATTTAAAACCTTTACTAACTTTTTATCGTCTATATTACCTCCTGATATGAACACACCGACCTTCTTACCTTTAGTGTCCACCTTGCCTGACAGGAGCGCGGCAACTCCTGTGGCTCCTGCTCCCTCTATTACCTGGTGATGCTTTTCGTGAATGAAAGCTATAGCCTTCTCCAGATCCTCTTCAGTTACTGGTATGACACCAGCAAGCACTCCACGCAAATGTTCATACAAGATTTGAGAAGCTGCTCCCGATAAAGCATCGGCCAAAGTATCTTCTTCCTCAACCGGCTCTACTCTACCTACCTCCCAGGCCTTGCTCCATGACGGGTTGGCATCGGCATGGACACCCCAAATTTCTATTCCTGGGCGTAGCGCCTTTGCTGCCAAGGATATACCGGTTATGAGCCCTCCTCCACTGATAGGTACCAACAGCACGTCCAAATCTGGATAATCCTCTAAAAATTCCAGGCCCGCCGTACCCTGGCCGCTGATCACATATCTATCCTCATAGGCGGAAACGTACACTAATCCTTCCTCATCGCTCAACCTTTTGGCTTCAGCCTCGGCTTCATCATAGAACCTCCCTATGACCTTCAACTCTACCCACTCGCCACCACGCCTCTTGATGGCTTCTTTCTTCGTATCCGGGCAATTGCCTGGAACACAAATTACAGCCTTTACTCCCAACATCTTTGCCGCAGTTGCCACGCCTTGGGCGTGGTTGCCAGAGGAAGAGGTTATGACACCTTTTTCCCTCTCTTCTGCAGTTAGAGAGAACATCTTATATAAAGCCCCCCTTATCTTAAAGGAGCCACAAAGCTGCATGTTCTCCCACTTTACAACCACCTCGCCATCGGCTATGTCGCTCAAAAATGGCGATACCTCCGAGGGAGTATGTCTAACCCTGCCCTTGAGGAACCTTCTGGCAAGCAAAACATCCGTTATCGTGGGAACAACACCTTGGCTCATACTGGATCCCTCCTATCCTACATCTGAACCAACATCCCAATGTCTTTTTTCTCCGCCCTTTCCAGGGCCATTTGAGCGGTAATTATATCCTGCAAAGCCATCCCTGTGGAATCAAACACCGTTATCTGCTCGTCAGAGGTTCTTCCCTGAACTTTTCCTTCGAGCACATCGCCTATCTCAAGGATATCTTCAGGCCTTAAAATACCTTTTCTGCAGGCTGTCTGACATTCTCCTTGCCGTACCACTTGCTCCCTGGAATCCCCTACAACAAGGGCTTTGGACAAAATTCCTTCCTCCAGTTCCTGCTTGCCTGGGAAGTCTGCCCCAATTGCATTTATATGGGTCCCAGGCCTCACATAATCCTCCTTGATCAAGGCTTTGTGAGAAGGCGTACATGTCACGATGATATCCGAATTCAGTGCAGCATCCTTAAGTTCCTGGGAAGATACAGCAGAGAAACTTACATGGGGATACTTGGCACTCATTTCCGCAACATAAGCTTCCACGTTCGAGGGGGTTCTACCGAAAACCCTTATCATCCTTACGGCGGGCATAACATGAAGCAACCCCTCAATCTGAGCCCTTCCCTGAGCACCAGTTCCCACCAACAGGACCTTTTCTGAGTTGGGTCTTGCGAGGGCTTTTGCGCCCACAGCTCCTGCTGCTCCCGTCCTGATATTGGTTATGGTCATACCGTCCACCAAACCCAGGGGGCGTCCTGTCTCAACAGACATCACTATAACAAGTCCCGCAAGAGCCGGTATTCCTCTAAGTTTAGGATTATCTGACGAATATCCTACGACCTTCAAGCCATAAATCCCAGCGCCCTCAAGGTGCCCCGACTTTATGTCCATCTCCTTTTTTTCTGGCTCAAACTCATGGGCTATTATGGGGAAAACTCCCGCTTCCTTCCTTGCAAAAAGCCTGTAAGCCCTTTCTACGGCCTCGATAGCATCGGCCATCGAAATAACCTTCATTACATCTCTTCCGTTCAACACACGCATAGAGTACATATTACCCCCCTCCCCCTCAATATCTAAGTCAAAGGAACTAAAAGTATCTAGTATAGGTAATCCCTACTATGTGGGTCTGACCATTATGCAGGTCTCCCTCGTAAACTCCATCACTTGATCTTTCATATATGTGTCTGTCCTCGATTATCAGATAGGAATAAGAGAAGTCCAAATTCCAGTCATCTTCGGAGTACCCGAACCCCAAGGAAATAATATGCCTGTCGTTGGCCGGCAGCTGGTAATCGATGGTTTCGTCCGGTATAGGAGATTCGTCGTACACATATCCCACTCTCCATGTCCAATTGGGTGAGGTAACCCATTCAACTCCTACGTTGTACCTCCACGTGTCCTTGTAGTTTTTGACAGAAGTGGTTTTGTTCGATGATGGATCTAGAGGATTGAGAGAATCATCGTAGTTTATCTCCAGTTTGTCGTAGGAACTCCAGTTGGTCCTAACTACACCTAACTCTACAGTAGTCTTATTGCCCGTTTGTATGCAAACACCTCCAAAGAACATCTCAGGAAGAGTTATTTTCGCATTGGCTCCCGTATCAGGAAAATATCCTGGTGGGGTTTCATCGGGCTTAATAAACGTAGCTTCTCCCTTTATTTTTTGCTCCACCTCGCTTTTGTAAGCAAGGCCCCACCTGACCTTTTCTGAAGCTTGTTGCCATATACCCACGTTCCACCCATAGGCAGTACCGTCACCTTTAAGTTTTGCATCTATGTCTCCAACACCTGGGAATAGTTTCTTCTTAGACTCATATTCAAACCACATAGCCTCTATCCCTAAAGCAAAAGACGTGTTTTCCCCAATTTTTCGCACGTAGTTGGGATTTACGCTGACGCTTTTTATCGCAGCGTAGTAGCTGTTATATCGACCTTTCCAGTCAGGTTGGAATTCTGTACCCAAGCCAAACCTGGAAAAGACGCCCAAACCGAACCATGATTGGTCACTTAGCTGTTTCGTGTAGTAAAAATGAGGGGGTATCCAGATGTTCTCCTCCGACGAGAACCTACCGCCATCGGTAAAGTCCATATCCACCTTTGGCAATATAAAGGAAGCCCCTAACTGAATGGCAGATCCGTCAATCTGCACTATGCCGGCAGGATTAAACGCAATTGCAGAAGGGTCATCGGCTCTACCCACCATTGCCCCTCCAAGAGCGTTACCCCTAGCACCGAACTCATAAAGAGCAAAACCTGCCGCTAAGGCTCCGGTGCAAAAAAATCCGAGTAAAAATCCCCCAAGACCATACATGTAAGCAGCTTTTTCATCGTATTCCTCCTTCACTCAACATAGCAATGGAGCCATTATAACCTAAGGAAGCACCCCATAAAACAACTAGAAGGGGGGAGCTGCGTTGAGGGGGAAGCCTCTGCTTCACTTCCCCCTCGCATTCCGTTTGAACATCATGAGGTCTTTCTGTATATGGTCAATAGGTCGTCGATAACTCCATAAGCGGTATCATATAGGTCTGGCGCTTCTTGGGTGATCATGATGGGACCCATTAGGTCGGTTTTAATGCGAACAACAGATCCCTCTCCCCTGACGGTAGCAAAAAAGTGTTCTTTGTCTATCAGTGTGGGTTCCACCGTTGCCTCCACGTGTTGATCCCTTTTTTTCGCACTGCAGACCAGCTTAATGCACTTGTTTTTTTGCCTGGCCCCTTTTAAGTCCTCAGGAGTTACTTCTTTTATGCCCTTTCTTTTAACTTCCCTTGGGGTTATTTGAGCTCCCATGATGACGTTGGCAAGGACACATATCTTAGCCGCTGCATCCCATCCGTCGACGTCATTGGAGGGATCTGCTTCTGCAAAACCTTTCTCTTGAGCTTCCTTTATTGCATCCTGGAGGGTTGCTCCCTCTTCCATTCGCATCAAAATGTAATTGGTGGTAGAGTTCAATATTCCATCTATTTCAACCACACTGCACCCCTTAAGGCAGTTTCTGACCATGTTGAACACTGGGGCTCCATCCATTACCGTGCTCTCGAACAGCAACCTGACATTTTTTTCTTCAGCCAGCCTTTTAAGTTCGTGGTAAGCGAAAGCCAAGGGCCCCTTGTTCGCCGAAACAACATGCTTTGCCCGTCTTAAGGCTGCTTTTATATGCGAGAGCGCCGGTTCTCCCTCCCTCTCTATGGACAAGGTGGAAAGTTCCAACAGCACATCGTAATCAAGGGTTTGAGCTGCCTCCTGAGCTTCCATGTCGCAGTATCCTTTCATGGTTGGTATGAACCTGCCATACCGTTCCACAGTCTCCACAGCGGAAGCCAAATCAACTCCCTCGTGGTCTATTAAGCAACCCTTGGTCCTCGTAAATATCCCAACCACCCTGATATCAAGATCTTGCAGCCCCTGAAAACGATGTTTCTCCACTGACAATATTTTTGCTAGGGTTCTACCGACGTTTCCAAATCCAATTAAAATAGCTCTCATCCTGCTGTTCCTCTTTACCAACCATCTATCTGCTCTTGGCAGCAATTTCTGAGACGGCCTCTATTAACCTTTCCACTTCTTCTTTGGTGTTATATAGGGAAACTCCCACACGGGTAACTCCGCCCTTTTCCAGTAAGCCTAAGACCTCTATGGGCCTTATGCCGTAAAAATGCCCATCCCATGCACATATGCCCTTCTCATTCAAAAAGCTGCACACTTCGATTGGGTCTTTTCCCTCCAGAGTAAAGGAGATCGTAGGAGCCCTCCTTGGAACATCGAAGCTAGGGCCGATGATCTGCACTCCAGGGATTTCAGACAAACCATCATATATCATCTTGCCCAAATAGTGTTCATACTCAGCCAGCCTGTTCATTGCCGATACAATTTGCTGTCTTAATGTCTGACCTTCTCCAAAACTCGCTATATATTCAATCGCAGCCTTAATCCCCGCTATCGCCGCATGGTTTAAAGTACCGGTCTCTATGCAATAAGGGGCCCTTTGTTCTTGGGTCCGCAAGGAGTAAGTTGGAAGCATCTCCAACAGCCCCTCCTTACTGTAAAGGATACCCATGTGGGGGCCGTAAAATTTGTAGGAGGAACAAAGCAGGAAGTCCACACCCAGGGCAGAAACGTCAATGGGAAAGTGAGGGGCGTAATGCACTGCATCCACCAAAAGCCATGCTCCTACCTTGTAGGTCATCTCCCTTACCTTTTCAACATCGTTCACGGTTCCCGTCGTATTGGCGGAAAACCCCATGGCTACCAACCTGGTCCTTTCGTTCAGCTTATCTTCAAGGTCCTCGTAGTCAAGGGTGGCATCTTCTTTTATCCTGACTTCTCTAACCACTATGCCCTGCTCTCTTAGGGCCAACCATGGACCTCTGTTTGCCTCATGGTCCAACTGGGTTATCAAGATCTCGTCATTTGGTTGCAAGAACTTGCCTATGGCCCTACTGAGCATATAGTTCAACGTGGTCATGTTGTGGCCAAAAGAAATATTTTGGCCGCTTTTAGCACCTAAAAACGTTGCCACGACTTCTCTTGTCTCCTCTATCATCCTGTCCGATTCATTGGTCGTTATGAAAAAACCATGGGTGTTAGAATTGCAAGTTTTGTAATACCACGAGACGGCATCAATGACCTTTGTTGGAACCTGAGTCCCACCAGGTCCATCGAAATAAGCTAGCGGGTATCCATTGTGTGTCCTCGCTAACGATGGAAAATCTTCCCTGTGCTTGATGAAATCCTCGTACTTGCTCAAACTTGCCATTTTCTCTCTCCCCCAATTTCTAATGTTAAATTTTCCTTCGCTATAAAATTGTCCATATCCAACATGATATGATACCATAAATAGCATACATCCTTAATGCGTATCATACTACTTTTCATGGGGGTAGCGAAATGAATGGTGATGACCTATCAAAGATCCTAGATTTTATGTTTGTCGTGGACAGGGCTAAAACCATTGAAAGAGCAGGATATATACATGACCAAACCAGACATGAAACCGATGGAGAGCATATGTGGCACGCAGCATTATGGGCCATGGTACTCCATAAAACAACGAAGGCTGATTGGGATTTATGCCGAGTGCTGTGCATGCTCTTAATACACGACCTAGTGGAGATATACGCGGGAGATACATATGCCTACGACGAAGGCGCAAAAGCATCCCAGGCGGAAAGAGAAAACAAAGCCGCAGCAAAACTGTTCTCCTCTCTGCCTGAAGATCTGCGTCATTGGATAACAGAACTATGGACGGAATTTACAGAAGAACAAACACCAGAAGCCCTATACGCAAACGCGATAGACAGGCTGCAAGGATTCGCTCAAAACTGCATATCTGGAGGCCGATCCTGGAAAGAAAACAAAATAACCAAAGAAACAACCTTTCCCAGGACCAGCCTTCCGAGAAGCCTAGATAACTACATGGCTGCAATCGTAGAGAAACTCTACGAAATCGCCGACTCCAAAAAATTGTGGCACGAACAGGATAAATAAGACCTTTATTGCTCCATCAATTTCTTCAGCACTGTCAGGTAATCTTCGACATCCATAGGCCTTGGATTGCTGGGATTACTCCCGTTTCTGAAGGAGTTGTTGGCTAGCTCCTCCAAATCTTCCTCTCTTACTCCCAAAGAAGAAAAAGGCGGTAATCCCACATCCTCTGCCAATTTCTTCACTTCAAGCACAGCCATCCGGGCTCCTTCCTCCACTGAAGAGAAACTTAATCCCATGGCCCTAGCTATCTCGCTGTACTTTTCCAGACAAAAAGGTAAATTGTATTCCATGATTTCCGGCAACACCACGGAATTGCACAACCCATGGGGCGCATCGTACTTACCTCCCAAGGCTTCAGCTATACAGTGGACAGAAGCAACGTCAGAGTGACTGAAAGAGATGCCCGCCAGTATACTCCCCACCAGCATATTGCTTCTAGCCTCCAGATCTGATCCATCTTCCACTGCTTTTCTTATATTTTTGGATATCAGCCCTACGGCATATAATCCACATGCCTCCGCAATGGGTTCTGCTTCCGTGGACGTATATCCCTCTATAGCATGGGTAAGAGCATCCATGCCTGTAGCTGCCGTAAGTAGGGGCGGTAAGGATACAGTAAGCTCTGGATCAGCAATAGCCACCCTCGGAGCGATGTCTTCAGCTCTTATGCTGAACTTGAACTTTTCTTGGCTGTCGGTAATCACAGAACTAAACGTAACTTCACTGCCGGTGCCGGCAGTTGTGGGAATCGCAATCACCGGAACCAGGGGAACTGAGAAATGGTTTTGCCCCTCATAATCTCTCGGCCTACCTCCAAGGGTCACTAAAATCGATATGGCCTTGGCGCAATCTATGGAGCTTCCTCCTCCCAAAGCTATTATGAGGTCTGTGCCATAATCTTTTGCTAACTTTGCCCCTTCCTCGACGTTGCTATCCTTGGGGTTGGCTTCAACTCCCTCAAAAACCTTATATTCAGATACAACCTCCGACAACAAACTCTCAACTATGGACAATATACCAGCCTTTACGATGCCTGGATCTGTAACAATAAAGGGTCTTTGGGCACCTTTTTCCCTTACTATTTCGGGCAACATTTTTATCTTCCCGACCCCAAATTCTATCCTGGTCGGCAAAACGAAACTGAAATCCTGCACCTTACCCATCACGATCTGACTCCTCTCTACTTATCTGAAAGTCAATCCCACATATAATCTTCAGGATTAACTATATTTTTGGGTTTCTTTCCTTCAAGGAATCGTTTTACGTTTTCTGCTGCCCTTTCCGCGGCCAGCGGATAAATCTCGGGTACCAGGTTGGAGTTATGGGGGGAACCCAAGAAGTTGTCCAAATCAAAGAACGGATAATTCACCTTGAATTCACCGTGGGTAAAGGGCTCTATCCACCAAGCATCAATGCCCACTTTGAAATCTGGATGGGTCTTCATGTGCTCAAAAAGGGCCTTTTCTTGGATTATCTCTCCCCTTGCCGGGTTGATTAGGATAGCATCGGGTTTCATCAAGCCAAGTTCTCTCTCTCCTATCAGCCCCTTAGTATGACGAGTAAGAGGTACAGCTATTATTACCACATGAGACTCAGACAAGACCTTGTCCATGTCCTTTATAGAGCCAATAAAATCTATGTTATCATCTGTTTTGCCCGAGGTATTGACGGCCATGATTTTCATCCCCAGGGCCTTGAGAAGCTTGGCTGTAGCCTTTGAAATTCCGCCATATCCTATAAAACCTGCGGTTTTGCCCAAAAACCAAATATTGTATTCGTCTCGGTAAAATTCCCCTGCAGCCAGTTTTTTATGGCATTTGAGCAAATTTTTCCCAAGAGCCAGCATCATACAAAGTATATGTTCTGCCATTGGTTCTGCCCAAGCTCCAGCATTGCAGCACAAAACCACGCTTTTGGGGATTATGGAGAAAGGTACTGCATCAACGCCTGCAAGGAGAGTCTGAATTAGAATACCTTCTCTCAAGTACTCAAATTCTTCCTTTTTAAGCTCGTTGTGCACCATGAAAGAAAGTAGTGCATCAGCGTTTTCGATGGCTTTCCTTCTCTCCTGCTCTGTTTGATATTCCGCCAGATAACTCAAGTTAGCTGCTTCGCTCAAAACTTTTTCCATTGCTTCTTTCCACTCTGGTTCTGGAGAAAACGTAACAAGAACATTCTTTTTTCCCATATCTTTCTTCACCTCTTGTTTCAGGATTAGGATAATTTGTCCAAGGAATTGCTAATGTCTTTCCATATGACTTCCAGGGGTTCTATGCCTACTGAGAGTCTTATCAAGCTGTTCGATATCCCCTTGGACAAACGCACGTCCTCTGGAACAGCCCTGTGCGAAGTTTTGGCAGGAATTGACAATATAGTTGACACCGAAGCCAAACTAGGAACTAATTCTATTAACTCCAAGTTTTCCAAAAAATTATTCAGTTCAGCCTCATCTGCCAAAAGCTCGAAGCTGAGCATTCCACCAAAGCCACCCTCAAGCACCTTGCGGGCTATACCATAGGTTTTTTGCCTTTCCAAACCAGGATAATAAACTTTTCCTACCTTTGGGTGGTTCTCTAAAAGCCGCGCTAAGGCCATGGCGTTCTCCGAATGGACCTTCATTCTTGCATGGAGGGTTTTGATTCCTCTCAACGTCAACCAAGCATCAAAAGGACTCATGCAACCACCAATTATTGTCCTAATCTTCAATAATTTCTCCATAAATGTTTTTTCTCCAGCAACCATACCCCCTGTAACATCGCTATGGCCGTTTATATATTTCGTAAGACTGTGAATGACCACATTGGCCCCCAACATTACGGGATTACATAGCACTGGAGAAGCAAAAGTATTATCGACAAAAAGTAAAATGCCGTTTTCCTTCGCCAAACTAGACAGAGATGGAATATCAGCAACTTCCATCATGGGATTTGATATGGTCTCACAATATATGACCTTGGTGTTTTGCCTTATAGACCTTTTTACTGCTTCTACATCGAATATATCCACGAAATCTACTTCCACATCCCATGAACCAAGAATATCCTTGAACAAAGCATAGCTTCCTCCATATATAACATCACTTACAACCACGTGATCTCCAGGCTTAAGAGCGGCCATTAAGGAATGAGATATAGCCGCCATGCCAGAGGAAAAAACTAAAGCCTGCTCTGATAGCTCAAGTTCCGCAAGAACATCTTCAAGCAACTTGTTTGTGGGGTTGTCTATCCTCGAATAAATAAATCCATGACTTTTCCCCTCAAAGACCCGGTCCATATCTTCCAATCGATCGAAGGAAAACACAGAGGTCGCGTAAATTGGAGGGACTTCTGGCCTGGAAACTCCGAGACGCTCACTTTTTTTGCTTCCGCTGAATCCTCTATAAACCTTTTCAAACCCCTTCACCCTTACTCCTCCCCCCTCCACAATTCAAAATATAATAAAGTATACCCTCAAAATCGATATTCTTATTCACCTGTAAAACTCTCAATTAATATACGTCAGAGGTGAAAATGGGACACTAGCCACGGGTAGTACTGTTCCAATGCTCTGGGAACCAAGCAATATACTACGTAGCTTCCCATTGCTATAGATGATTGAATCACTACTGTTATATCTTTCCTGGGTTCCTTGTGAGCCAGATAACCTAGCGCGGAAAGACAAGCTATAAAAGCAGCGACATGAAAACCCCAGCCTTGCGTTAAACCTCTTGAACTTATTGCCTCTAAAGCGCGCAAGACACAGTAGGCCCCCCAACCGGCCTGGATGTAAGTTTCACCTAGGAAAAAAACCGCCTTCAATGGGTACCATACTGTTTTTAACACCTTATGCGATGTAGCTTCTTCCATGACGCCTTCCCCGTCATTACCAACAAGACTGGCAAAAACACGGGTCACAAACAGAACTGGCATCCTTACTAAGTAGGTATATAAAACCCCAAAGGAAATAGATGCCGCCAACATCGAAATAAAAAATAGAACCATAAACTTCCCCCCGTTTGAAGTTTTAGTAACTTCAAATTTATATTTTATAATATTTCTGAAGGGCTGTTCTCCACTCCTTCATGGAAACACACTCAGTTATTCCCTGTACCCAATTGGAGGCCCCTCCACCTTTAGCCTTTAAAGTCGGAGACCCTTTCAAAAAATCTCTTACATCTATATTGCAAGATTCTCCTCTCGCCATTATGAACCGCGCAGATCCTTCTGAAGCTTGATCTTTAAATAGGCATAAAACAATGGATTTGGGAGACTCTAAGACCTTTTTCTTTACAGCCGGGGAACACATATCGGCCAACGCTCCTTCAACGAGGGCATAGTAGAAGTCAGCATCGCCAAAGGAATCTTTCTCCCAAGGAAGACATATGTACTTTCTTGCTTTATCCATTGCGTTAGACAAATTTTTTCTTTCTTCTTGCAGCGAGGCAAATACTGACTCTAGTTTATCTAGAGGACAGCCGATCTTCCTCATTAGTTTCCTGACTGCTTTTGAGTAGTTTTGAAGATATTTATCTACATGCACTGTAAACGAAACGCTCCAGTTGGGTGGGGAGCCATTGAAACCTGTAACAAAAATTCCTCCAACCTCCAATGTAGATCCGACATGAGACCCTGAACACGCTATCAAGTCAAACTCAGGGACAACCACCACCCTGACGGTATCCCCCTTTATCCTGTCTATGTTTATCTTCAGATCTTTCATGGCCTTTGCCTCTTCTTTTGTAAGGTTCTTTACATATACAGGTAAGTCTTTCTGGATTATTTCATTTGCTTTCTCTTCTGCAGAAAAAAGTTTTTCCCAATCTAGATTTCCGTCGTAAGACAAATAAATGGAACTCTCTTCCTCTGATATGTTCACCTTATTAACTCTTAAGCCCTCAATCTCCGTCTCAAGCACCCTGGATAATATATGTTCTCCCGTGTGCATTCGGGACAGAACCCTGTGCCTTTCCTCGTCAACTGAAGCTTTGACTTTCATGCCCACCTTTGGAACTCCCTTTATGATATGAACGTCCAGAAACTTCCTACCATCCACGAGCAAGCAATCTCTGACATCGCCAAGGAACTCTTCCCCTTCCAATGTCCCGCTATCGCCTGGTTGACCCCCTCCAGCTGGATGATAAGGCATATGAGCCAAAGAAATAATACATCTTTTACCCTTTAGATCCCTTACTTCCACTATATTCGTTAGATTCTCATCGTTCCTCATGACCTATCACCCCTTAAAAGCAACCAACCCTGTAACGCAATTTATTAATAGCTTATCTCTTTTTGAGCATAAAATAAATGGTAGACTTTACAAGGAGAGCTCGACAGGAGGTGGTATTTTGTCACAAAAGGCAGCCCACGTACGCATCATCGGGCACGTTCAGGGAGTAGGATTCAGATGGCAAGCAATGCTTCTAGCCAGATCCCTCAATATAGATGGATGGATCAGAAATTGCCAAGACGGTACAGTGGAAGCTTTCATCCAAGGAGAGAAAGATGCTGTAACCCAAATGCTTCAATGGCTAAAGATCGGTCCTCCAAGAGCCAAAGTTGAAGCCCTTGAAGTTTCATGGTGTGAGACAGGCCACGAAATCAAGGGCTTCAATATAATCGGCTGAAGTTGATCAACTAATTTGCGCCGTTTCCTACGACCTTGAGGAAAGAAGGCTTCTCCGATTTTTCCTTGTGGACGCTCTTCCAAGTCACAGCGGGTAGCCCCCATATGGTGATGAACCCTTTTGCCGCCTCATGGTCAAATGCATCCTTATCGGAATAGGTCGCAATATCTTCTTGATAAAGAGCCTTATCCGCTTTTATTCCCACCACCACTGCATTCCCCTTATACAGACGGATCCGAGCAGTTCCATTGACATATTTCTGAATATTGTCAAAGAAAGCATCCAGCGCTTCTTTTAATGGCGAGAACCAATATCCCACATAGGTTAGCTCCGCATACTTTAGAGACAAATCCATCTTGGTAGTTATGACTTCCTTAGGAAGCGTCATTGATTCAACAGCCTGGTGGGCTTGCAGCAAAACAACCGTGGCCGGGCACTCATAAACCTCCCTGCTCTTGAATCCCACCAACCTGTCTTCAATCATATCGATTCGACCTACACCATGTTTTCCAGCTATCTCGTTCAATTTCAATATCAAAGTTACACCATCCATCTGCTGGCCGTTGAGCGACACAGGAATACCATCTTTGAAACCAATTTCAACGTATTCCGGTTCATCGGGAGCCTCCCATGGATCAACAGTCATGGTAAAGGCATCACTTGGCGGTTCCACCCAAGGATCTTCGAGGGGGCCACATTCGATGGACCTTCCCCAAAGGTTAGAATCTATGGAATAGGGGGATTCTTTCGTTATAGGTATTGGAATATCGTTGGCCTTGGCGTATTCTATCTCAGCATCCCTGGAAAAATGCCAGTCCCTCACCGGTGCTAGGACCTCAAGGTCCGGGTTCAATGCTTTGGAACAAACCTCTATCCTCACCTGGTCTTGTCCCTTTCCGGTGCAACCATGGGCAACAGCTACGGCCCCCTCCACTTCAGCAATCCAGGCCAGATATTTAGCTATAAGAGGCCTTGAGAGCGCAGAGTTGAGAGGGTATTTGCCCTCATAAAGCGCATTGGCCTTCAAAGCAGGCCATACCATGGTCTCAACGAATTCCTTTTTTAAATCCATGACATATGCATTGACAGCTCCTATCTTGAAGGCCTTTTCCTTTACTTCGTCCAGATCAATATTCTGCCCCACATCCGCAGTAAAGGTAACCACATCATATCCTTGCTCCTGGAGCCACTTAATGGCAACTGACGTATCCAAACCTCCGCTGTACGCCAAAACTACTTTCCCTTTATACATTCTGTATTCCTCCTTTTAAAATTATATTTGTCCAAATAAAAAGAGCTCGTCCCTGTCAGGGACGAGCTCTTTTGCCCGCGGTACCACCCTTTTTGCCTTTTCGAGGCCCCTCACGGTCTTTTAAACCGTTTTGTCCCTACTTGGCCTAAGCCTTTCTTCGGGACCGGCTCAGGGGCTCTCTTCAGTCGGTTTCGTCAAGGAACGCTCTCAGCCTAGACATCCCCTCTCTGTTGACGAGCATCCGACTTACTCTTCCCCATCATCGCCGCATATTCCACCGCAGCTGTGAAAGAGTACCGGCGTCTTATTCGTCTAGCTCGTCTTATTCGGTTCTGCCACATATCTAGCGCTCCCTTTGTATCTTTGAAATTGCGAACATTATACTGTTAGTCATTACGAAAGTCAATAATCCGCGCGGAAAATTTTATTCAAAAAATCTTCAAAATTGTATCTTTATTTCTTCAAGTCCTGCCCTTTTCAGTTTATCGATAGAGGGGTAGTGAGTTAAATCCATATGTATGGGCGTAATGGACACAAATCCATCTTTTACCGCTTTGACATCTGCTCCATCTTCAAGCTTGTCCTCTATTCTACCAGAAATCCAATAATAAACGTTACCCTTCGAATCATTGAGCTTTGTCACCTTTTCCTCATACATTCTTATTCCCTTTTTGGTAACACTGAAACCCTTTATTGCTTTTATAGGCAGATTGGGTACGTTCACGTTGAGAAGCAAACTATCATAAAATCCTATATCGCAGAATTTGTTCAATATCGCTATGACAGCCTTTGCCGCAGTATCATACAGATGACCATTTTCGTTTGCTTCACAGCATAAAGATACAGCCACAGCAGGTTTTCCTAAAAAATGAGCTTCCATTGCAGCAGAAACAGTACCAGAATATGTAAGGTCATCACCTAAGTTGGGCCCTCTATTGATACCTGAAACAACAGCATCAGCTTCAGGCAATATTTCCTCAATTCCCAGCACCACGCAATCTGAAGGAGTACCATCACAAGCCCAAACTTTAACGTTGTTTGGATAGACCCCACTCTCTATATTCCATAGCCTCAAGGGCTTGAACAAAGTTATAGCATGCCCTATGCTGCTTCTTTCTCTATCTGGGGCCACAACCCACACCTCGTGTCCCTCGGCCGCAAGATTGCTGGCCAAAGTTATAAGTCCTGGGGCAAATACTCCGTCATCGTTTGTCAATAGTAACTTCATTCTTCGATCACAGCCCCTTCCCAACTTCAGAATATGATTCTGAGCATAATGCTGATCAATGGGCTCATTATGGCCTGAATTACACCACTCACAAGTAAAACCATGAGAATAAGGAAACTATATCGTTCCAAAAAGAAAAATTTGCCCAACCATCTGGGGGGCAAGACCAAGTACAAAAGCTTGGAACCATCAAGAGGTGGTATGGGTATGAGATTGAACACGCCTAGACCAAGATTTATAACGGCCAATAATACGATAAACCTTCCTAGGGCCGGATACAAAATCAAAAATTTGCCCGGAATGATTCTGGCCAACACTCCACAAAAAGCAGCAGTTAAAAAATTACCTGTAACTCCAGCTATAGAAACCAAAGCTATATCTCTTGACGGTTTTTTGAAGTACCTGGTATCTATAGGCACAGGCTTTGCCCATCCGAACCTGAAAAGCAAAAGCATAAGAGCCCCTATGGGATCTAAATGCGCCAGGGGATTAAGGGTCAGTCGACCTGCTCTCATGGCCGTGGGATCCCCTAATTTAAACGCCACGTAGCCATGACAAAATTCGTGAAAAGTAATAGCCCACAGTACTGCGGGAACACTCAAGATAAGATCTCCTAATGCTGGAAAATGCATGGTTAATCTACACCCCTACTTTCTATCCATCTTGGGAAAATTTTTCAACACCCATTCTATTTCCTCTTCCCTGGTTTCAACAAGACCATCTAATCTGGCGTTTCGTAAGCCCTTCAGAATATATCCTATCATTGGGCCCTCCCTGTAGCCCAAATCCAATATATCTCTTCCGATAAGCATTGGTTCTATCTTCCTTAGCCTAGTCAGGTAAAGAAGGATCCTCCTTCTTACGCGCCACCTATTGGTTGCGGCTGCCCAATACAATGCTATAGCTGGATGGACCTTTGACAAAAATTCATATATCCTTGAGTTAGGTTTCTCTCCTCGCCCCCCTAGTATATGCTCGGCAGATCCCATTCCATCAATGCTTTCTATCACTATAGCTCTTTCTTTATCTGAGACATGGAGGCGATCCAAAACAGAAAGCATTCCATCCCTATGGGATTCAGAGACCAGAGCACTTAGGTACGGCAACCAATCAGCACCTGCCATACTGGGTAAATCTCCGCTAAGTCTCCTTTTAAAGAAGCTTATTCTTCTCATTATCTTTATTGTATCCCGTCCAGGGTTAAGCCCCGGGAATAATGATCTCCACAGGCCAATCTGAGTGCACCTTTTGACTATCTTGTATGGAGCATCTTCTTTGAAGATTAGTTCCAATTCGCTCCTTAGTCTTACCCCTGAAAGCAGCGATACCAAGCCACCCTTTATACAATTAACCAACAACCTAAAGGTGTTTTCCTCTATAGTGAACTCCAGTCGCTGCTCAAGCCTTATACCTCTTATCACCCTCGTGGGGTCCTCTACGAAGCTCAAATTGTGAAGAACCCTTAAAAGCTTTTTCTTAAGGTCCTGCCTACCTCCAAAATAGTCCACTAACGTTCCCCAGGTAGAACAATTTATTGAAATAGCCATGGCATTGACAGTGTAATCCCTTCTATAAAGGTCGTGCTTAAGAGAATCACTGGACACGGAAGGTTGAGCAACCGGATACTCATAAAATTCCCTTCTGGCTGTAGCTACATCTACCTTTTTGCCGTCAGGAAAAACTATCGTTCCTGTCTTGAACTTCTTGTGGATTGCGACACGGCAGCCATCTTGTTCCCAAGATTTAATAAATTCTATAGCATCTCCTTCAATAACAACATCTAGATCCTCGTTTTCTCTACCCAATAAAAGATCCCTTACAAAACCTCCAACTATGTATGCTTTTAGTCTCATCTCTTCTGCCCTTCCTCCCAGCTTGGCAAGAAGAGATATAACCCATGGTTTCAGCCTCTGAGCCATCGTTGAGGCCACATTTTCTGTCCAGGGCATCTCAATGGCGTGAGAACCTTTCTCGCTGGGCAGGGAACGGGGATAAAGAGCTCTTAAGATATCCGTTCGAGTAACTATCCCGACCAACACTTCGTCCTTTACTACAGGCAATCTTCCTATGTTGCGCATTACCATGAGCCTGTGGGCCTCTGCTATGGAGGCTTCTGGAGAGATCCACACAGGGCGTTCAGTCATGAAATCTTCAACGGGAGCTTTCCCAAGACCGTGGACCGTGGCCTTGTCCAGGTCTTTTCTGGTTATTATCCCCCTCAGTTTACCTTTATCCGCCACTGGCAGCGCAGCGTGCCCATAGCGAATCATGACCTTGTAAGCATCCTCGATTAGGATCGAAGGATCCACGGCCATAACTGGACTTGTCATTATATCGCCTATGGTAATATTAGGTTTGATGGCATTTCCTAGTTTTCTCTCCAGCTCGTCTATAACCCTTTCGGGGTTACCTTCTGGCAACGTAACGGAAGCCGCCTGAGGATGACCGCCACCCCCCAAGGGGGCTAGAAATTGAGCCACGTCCAGAACATCTTCCCTGCTTCGCGCGACCACATAAATATGCCTTCCCATCTTAACGGCCGCTATTGCTACATCTGCCTCGAAATAATCTCTGAGCCTGTGAACGAAAAGAGACAAACCTTCTACGTATTGTTCAAAGACAAGGGTGGAAAGCACTACCTTGGCTCCATTTATCAATCTTTCCCTGGCATTTTCTATAAGTTTATCTTGGATCCTACGTTCAACAGGATCCAAAGAAAGCTCTATATGGAAAGGAATGGAGGTTAAGTCAGCTCCTATACTCTTGAGAAACATTACGGCGTTAATATCCCTAATGGTGGTAGATCCGAAGGTCAAAGCCCCTGTATCCTCGTATATACCCATAGCAAACAATGTTGCTTCATGAGGAGAAATAGGGATATTTTCAGAAATCAGTTTCTCGACTATCAGCGTGGTAGTGGCTCCAAGGGGTTCTATAAGGGCAAAATCTGCCGGTATATCTTCGATCACCGCAGGGTGGTGATCGAAAACATGAACCTCCACTCCTGGTTTGTTTAAAAGCTCCGCGAACTGTCCTATCCTGTTAGGAGCTCGGGCATCAACGACCACCAATGACCTTATAGACTCAAATTCCACCTGTCTTGGAGTCAAAACTTCCCATTGGCCAGCATGCTTCATCAAAAACTCTCTAACGTTTCTACCTGCTGAGCCTGAAAAACAAAGAACTCCCTCTCCATACAACTTCTTTGCGGCAACCATGCTGGCCAAAGAGTCAAAATCCGCACCTATATGCGTAGTTATAACCCTCAACTACCACATTCCTCCATTATCCATTTTCTAACATCGATAGAAGCTTTCTTCATCCTCTGAGCCGTGACAACTGGAAGATCGTAGCTGTGCTCATCCCTAACGACCCTTTCTATCTCTGGAAACAAACTCTCTATGCTTTTAAAAACAACCAAATATTCAGTTTCACTTTCTAGATTGCCCAGCCAAAGGTACCGAGATTCCACGTCAACTATGTTCGTACATGCCACAAGGTTCTTCTCCAATAACTTCTTAGCTATGCGCTCCGCCTCTTCGAAGGATCCACAGGTAAAAAAACCCTCGATGCAGCATGATATCTTCTTAAGGAAAACCATAAGTTTCTTAACTTCTACCCTTAGCTCATCCAATCTCCTATCGTTAGCTATCACCCAATCAGAAGCTTTGAGTTTGATCTCCTGGGGCATAAGCCATTTCTCGCGCCTTGTAAGTTCCAATTCATCCCAGCCTCTTTCGCTGTTTCTTTTAATCCTTTCCTCCATAGGAGATGTAACATAAACGGTAAAATCCACCCACCACGGGACACCATTTTCAAACAATAGAGGAATTTCAGCCACAATCAGACCAGAACCAAACAGTACTTTTGCCTCCATCTGCTCTCTGACTCTGGGATGAAGAAGATTGCATAGCCATTTGTATTCTCCTTCATCTTCAAAAATAATCTCAGAGATCCTCTCTGGTAAGGGAGTCCCTCCGTCTGAAAAGACCCTTGTTCCCCATCTGTCCTTCGCCGCTTTCAAAATATCTTCATCTTGCCAAAGTTCAGAAACTATTCTATCTGCGCTGATATACTGCGCACCCAGTTGTGACAGCATGGACGCAACTGTTGTCTTACCAGCCCCAACGTCGCCTGTCAAACCCACCACGAACATCTGGGCAGACCTCCTCTCCCTGATCTTTCGTCTCCTTCAGGCTCTCTGGTATTTCCCACAAGAACCTAGAGAATCCATTCCGGGAAAGAGTACCAAAGAGAACTCGGCTCCGGGCTGCCGTAAGGTATAGTTTTTCTTCTGCTCTGGTCATACCCACGTAACAAAGCCTTCGTTCTTCCTCCAATAGCTCCTTATCGTCAATGCATTTATAATGAGGAAATATTGATTCTTCCATGCCAACTAGGAATACTACAGGGAACTCCAATCCCTTCCCAGCGTGCAAACTCAACATGTTTACTTTATCTGGACTTGTCTCCTTGGAAAGATCCATATCTGTCAAAAGGGTTATCCCCGCCAACATGGACTCCAAGCCTTCGCTTGTATCGGCCACAGACACAAGTTCATATATGTTTTCTACCCTCTCCTGTCTTTTCTCCGTTGATTCGCCATCAAAGGTCTTCTCATACTCCATCTCTCTCAAGATGTAGTTTATGATGCCTGGGATATCGTTTTTAATTCGCAACATATTCAGCATATCCTTGGCAAGGGCCTTTACTCCAGTGGCAGCTTTCCCTCCAAGATTAGCTCCGCTCTTAGATAACTCTTCCCACACCTCTTCTGGTTCCATGTACCCGATTCCATTGATATAGGAAATCAACTTGCTCATACTCTTAGGGCCTAATCCTCTTGCAGGCACGTTACCAACCCGCTGTAATGAAACAGCATCCAGAGGGTTAACTATCAAGCGCATATAAGCCAAGATATCCTTTACTTCTTTCCTTTCATAGAAGGCAGTTCCTTTGAGAATGCTGTAGGGCACCCCATTTCTCAAGAAATATTCCTCGTAGAGTCGGCTCATGGCGTTTACCCTATAAAGCACGGCCATCTCGTTCCATCTATACCCTTGGGACCGCAATCTTAGGATCTCATCCGTAATGAACGCCGCTTCTTCGTGTTCATTGCGGGCTAAAAAGACGGAAATCGGCTCTCCCTTTTCCCTATCTGTCCAAAGGACCTTGTCTGGCCTTTGTAAATTATTTCTTATGACTGCGTTTGCTGCCTCTAATATGGTCTTAGTCGACCTGTAATTCCTTTGAAGCATAAACACCTTGGAGTCAGGAAAGTCTTTATCAAAATTTAAGATCATCCTCATATCGGCTCCACGCCATCCATAAATGGACTGGTCAGGATCTCCCACAACCATGATTTTACTGTCTTTGCCCTTCAGAGTTTTCAGCAAGAGGTACTGGAGTCGGTTGACATCCTGGTACTCATCCACCAATATCCAGGCATAGCGAGACTGCTCAAGCTCCCTTAGTTCTTTGTCCATATGTAAAAGCTTCAGAGGCAAAACCAAGAGATCATCAAAATCTGCTGCACCCTGTGCCTTGAGATGATCTTCATACTTCTCCATGACCATGTCCAAAGGACTGGTCAATTTTCTATAATCATAATAAGGAGGCAGGACATCCGATTTGCTCTTCGATATCTCTTCCATAACCCAATTTACTTCGTACTTTTTGGGATCTAGGTTGACATCCTTTATTATCCCTTTCAGCAGCGACTTGGAATCCTGTCTATCGAAAATCGTCTTCATCTTTCTACCCAAAAGCCTCTCCATCCTCTTGGCATGCCTCATCAAAAAGCGCAAACCAAAAGAATGAAAGGTGGAAACTTCGAGGGAGGTACCCATCTCACCGATAAGGGTCTGCACTCTATGCCTCATCTCTCGCGCCGCCTTATTGGTGAAAGTCACGGCCAGTATCCTTGATGGGTGTATGCCTTCCTCTGCCACCAAATACGCAAACTTATGAGCCAGAACCCTTGTTTTGCCACTTCCAGCTCCAGCAAGAACTAGCATTGAGCTATCAGTATGTTTAACCGCTTCAGCTTGCTCCTTGTTCAAAGATTCAAGAAGTTTTGACGTTTCTATCTTCATCTTCTTTTTTCCACCAACCACTTCTCAATGATCTCGCTCCATGCATCCATGCCTATGCCCGATGGAGACGCAACTTCCAGTTGGAAGGCATGAGGATTCAATTTTCTTACATCCCCCCAAAATAGCTCTCTGTCAAAATTAAAGTGTTCCAAGAAATCAACTTTGGTTAAAAGAACCGCACCTGCGCGATAGAAAAGATGAGGATATTTGAGAGGTTTATCAGGCCCTTCTGGAACACTGCACACAGCAACTTTATGGTCCTCTCCTAGGTCAAACTCAGCAGGACAAACAAGGTTGCCCACGTTTTCCACGAATATGATATCCAGCTCATCCAAAGAAAAATCTTGGAGAGCCTTCCATACCAAGTGGGCCTCAAGATGACATCCGCCCTGAGTATTTATCTGGATGGCCGGAGCACCTGCCTGAGTAATCCTCTCTGCATCTCTTGAAGTAGCTACATCTCCTTCTATCACGGCTACTTTGTAGGGCAATTTCTTTATGGTTGCTTCAAGCAACGTCGTCTTTCCAGCTCCAGGTGAACCTATTATATTCAGCATTAATATGCCTTTTTCCTTAAGCATCTCCCGTATCTTTAAAGCATAACGTTCATCTGCCGCGAAGACAGATTGTCTTACACTAATTTTCCGTGACATTGATATCCTCCACCTCCAACGACTCTATTTCCAGTTCCATGCCATTCAAAAGTTCCACATCTACACTTCCACATTCTTCACATAAGCCTGTCGTAGCCTTTTCTTCACTCCATTCTTTCCCACAAGTCCTGCACTTCCACCTTATTGGCACCACATCCAGTTCCAACTTGGCCCCATCAAGGAAGGTTCCCTCCGTAGCTACTTGAAATGCAAACACCATCACCTCTGGAATAACTTGTCTCATGGCGCCAACCTTAAGGTTGACCTTTAAGATCTTACCCCATTCGTTAGACTTACTTTGGTTATCCAGCTCCTCTATTAGAGCCTCTATTAAAGATAGTTCGTGCATCTATTTTCCCCCATCCCATCCGCAAGTTCACCTATAGTTTTCTCAAGGTCACAAAACTTTCATGGAAAGGCGCTCCGTATCCTGGTGAAACCCTTGGGGTTGTTAGCTCGTTTACCCAAGGATACCCCTGAACCATGATACAGTAACCCGAATTCATTGTTTTGTCGATTCGACAAACTCCTTTGAGGTCGAATCCTTTCGCCGTAAGTACCACAAGGTCATTGTCTTTTATACCCCTATCAAGGGCATCTTTCTCTGAAAGGAAAATTTCCGGTACCTCTGGTTCTCCAACTCCGAAGGTTTGTCCATTTATGAACTCTGAGGAGTGGACAGATACCAACCTTAACGTTTCATAACTTTTATTCTCTTCTGTAATCGCTGTAAGATCGTCGGGAAGGAAAACTTCAATAGCCTTTTTTTCACACCACGTATCTTCCTCTTTGAAAGAATAAACTCCCTTAGAGATCTGTTTTACCAATGGCGAGCTTTTCAACATTTGATCCATTACGTTTCTTGCCTTTTCTAAATCTATGCTTAAACCCAATTTTTGAGCCAAGAGAGTGAAAATGGTTGTCTCGGGAAGGGCCTCACCAGGAGGATCCATAACCTTTTCGCTCCTCAAGAGATATCCGTGCCACCATGAGCCCAACCAATCTGGCCCTTCTTCCAAGAAGCATGCGGCCGGAAGCACCAAATCACAGAGCTTGGCCGTCTCCGACATTTCTATATCTATGCATACCTTGAAAGAAATATCCGCCATTGCTCTCCTGAAGGCTTCGCCTCCAGGAGACTGTTTAGCAGGATTGCAACAGGTAAAGAGCGCTGTTTTTATCTTTGGACTGTAGCGAGAGACGTTTAAAACCCAATCGCCTATGGGGACTCTTCTACGCACTGGCGGCACACCCACCAACTCCACAGGAAACATCCGATCTTCGTCTTTTCCAAATACCACTCCCGCCCCTCTTAAATCAAAGGCACCAAGCAAAAGAGAAAGGGCCACAAGCAAGTGAAAGGTAGACGATCCTGACATGTACCTTTGCGGTCCATAACCTGCATATATGGCAACTGGCCTATTAGCCAAAAGCCATGAGTAGATTGTTTCAAATGTAGGTTTGTCCAAACCAGTAAACTCCAACAACTTCCCTTCATCCAGCCCCTCTAATGCTTCCTGGAAACCATCGGCGTTTTTTGCCCTTTTGCGCCAGGATGGCCAAGCATCACCACTCTCCAACAACTTCTTACAAAGCAATGCCGCAAGCGCCCCGTCACTCCCAGGCCTTATCCTCCACCACACATCTGCAAAATCTGTCGTTGATGTACGTCGTATTTCCAAAGCTCCAACCTTGACATCTTTTTTAATCCTTAATTCTCTAATGATTGGCAATAAGTGGGGGTGAGTTTCAACTGCGTTTCGTCCCCAAAATAGAACCCCTCGCACATGCTTTAAGTTATCTGGCTTATAAACAGGCGTAAAACCAAAAGCCTTTTTGAGTCCTGCACCTCCGGCTGAACCACACAAAGAACCTCTAGGCTCAGTATAGCCACCTAGATCGACAAATAATTTCTTGAAAAGCTTCTTCGAATAGTACAAAGAGCCTGCTCCCTGATAGACAAAGTTAGAAAGAGGTCCTTCGGACGATACTGCCTCTTGGATTTGGTGAGCCCAAAGCGCAATTGCCCTTTCCCATGAAATCTCTTTCCACCCGCCACCATCTCTGACAAGAGGTAGCTTTAACCTTCTAGGTGACCTAACTCGCTCTTCCCATCTCTTTCCTTTCTTACAAATCCAACCTCCACCTGTCAAAGGAAACTGAGGGTTGCCCTTCAATTTAACAGTTAAACCATCTAGTCTTTCCACCAGGATGGAACAGCTGTCTGGACAGTCATAAGGGCAACAAGAGATAAAGCTTTTTACCATCTAAACACCTCTTTCCTTCTACTTCAAACATTCAATATACATGGTAGATGGCAATCATGCAAAAAAATTATGGCGGGATTGTTCCCGCCATAATGCTTAAACTTTAATTTGCAGCTTTTATCATTCTTCGGGGACCAAAAGACCGAACCCTCCATTTTTTCTCCTATATATTACGTTTATCCCTCCATTTTCTGCATTTTTAAAGACGTAAAAATTGTGCCCCAACAGATCCATTTGCATTGAAGCTTCTTTTGCAGTCATGGGCCGAAGGGGGAAACGCTTTACCTTCACGACGTCATTGAAGGTCTCCTCTGCTTCCCCGCTAACCTCGTTAATAAACTCGCCGATCTCAAAAGTCAATTCTTCATGGGATTTCATCCTGGCCTTGTCTTTTAGAAATTCTTTGTGCCTTTTAACCTGTCGCTCAATATTTTTTAGTCCCTTATCGAAGGCCTTTCTTATATCTTGAGCGTATTCCTCACCTCTCATTATGACTCCGTTCACATCAGCCGTTATCTCAACTACATACATGCCTCTGGTGAAATCAACCTCAACCTGGACGTCCAATATCCGGTCGAAAAACTTCTCCAACTTTGAAAGCTTCCTTTCCATGTACTCCTTCATTTCATCCTGCAACTCAACGTGCTTGGTTACAAAACGGACATCCATGAGATCCCCTCCATTCTCTTTCTATCTATGGTTTTATTTTACCACTATCCTTTATTATTTTAAAGTATTCTAGCAATTTATTGTTCTAACGTTCTATTTACTGTTGTTAATTAACACGACCCACCTTATAATTCAACTTGTTGGCTACACCTTGTTGTGTATCTCTTATGAGACTGGAGGGGTTTTCAGATGAAACTTTCACAAAGGGCTCTCAGAATGGAGCCATCTGCTACTCTCGCGGTAGTAGGAAAAGCCAAAAAACTTAAAGCGGAAGGGAAACCGGTAATTTCCTTTGGCGCCGGCGAACCAGATTTCAATTCCCCCGCCGCGGCTCTGGCATACGCCAAAGAGGCAATGGAGAGAGGAGAAACCCATTACACTATAGCTACAGGCATTCCAAAACTGAAAGAACTGGTGGTCGATTATTATAAAAACAGGTTCAACATAGAGACAAAGCCTGAGCAGGTCATAATAGGAGCAGGAGCAAAACCCCTTATCTACGAGGCTTTGGCTTGCCTTTTGGATCCTGGGGATGAAGTGTTGGTGTTCTCTCCCGCATGGGTAAGCTACGTGGAACAGATAAGATTATGTGAAGGAAAAGAGGTAATAGTCGAAACATCGGATACCGATTTCATCCCTTCCATAGAGAGAGTCAAACAGGCCATAACAGATAAAACTGTCGGCATGATCATAAATACCCCCAATAACCCAACAGGTGCCGTTTATGACAAAAAAACCCTTGCTGAGTTGGCAGAACTGGCCAAGGAGAAAGACCTTTGGATAATTTACGATGAAATCTATGAACGGCTAGTTTATGAAAATGAAACTCATCACTGCATTCTAAGCCTCGTTCCGGAGATAGAGGACAGAACAATCCTTATAAACGGTGTAAGCAAGGCTTTCGCTATGACAGGATGGAGAATCGGCTATGGAATAGCTCCAACGTGGCTTGCACCTAAGATGGGAGCTTTCCAGGGACATCTGACCTCAAATCCATGTTCCATTGCCCAGTGGGCCGCTGTGGGGGCCCTTGAAAAGGCAGAGGACGATGTAGTAAAAATGCATAAGGCCTTTAGTGAAAGAAGAAAGCTTATAGTGGAGCTACTAAGTACGATGCCCCATATTAGCTTCACAGCCCCTAAAGGTGCCTTTTACGTGTTCGTCAATATAAAAGGAACTTTGGGCAAAAAGCACGGCAACGATTTAATTGACACCGATATCACTTTTTGTACTCAACTCTTGGAGAAAAAATACGTGGCCGCTGTACCTGGAACAGCGTTTCTTGCGCCTGGCCATATCCGCTTGGGATATGCGAATTCCGCCGAAGAGATCACTGAAGGAATGAACAGACTTAAGAGCTTCCTAGAAGAAATAAAGTAAAAAGGAACCAAGAAAACAAAAAATGGGGGCACAGAGATGCCCCCATTTTCATTACATAAAGCTGAACAAACACAAAAGTTAAGGGGTTATCTGAGTTCCAGCTTCACCCTCGAGAGCCTGAAGGGCCTCATTCAGGCTTGCAATGATGGCTCTCTTGCCTCCATTTTTGACGAAGCGTAAGGCCGCAGCAACTTTTGGCCCCATGCTTCCGGCCTTGAAATGCCCCTCTTCTTGATACTTAGCCAACTCTTCGGCAGAGACATGACCCAACCATGTTTCATCAGGTTTTCCGTAGTTCAATGCCACTTTCGGAACATCGGTGAGGATCATGAAAACATCAGCGTTTACTTCCTGAGCAAGCCTTTCAGAAGCAAGGTCTTTATCTATAACGGCTTCCACTCCCTTGTAAAGGCCATCTGCTCCTTTTACTACAGGGATACCGCCACCTCCTGAAGCTATAACAGTGTAACCCCTGTCTACAAGATCTCTTATGGGATCAGCCTCAACTATATGGATAGGATTAGGAGATGGAACGACTCTTCTCCAGCCTCTTCCAGCATCGTTTATCCAAGTCTCTTGTTTTTCGGCCATTCTCTGTCTTGCAACTTCCTCTGAATAAAACGGTCCTACTGGTTTAGTGGGGTTCTTGAAAGCCTCATCGTTTGGATCAACTTCAACCCTGGTCACGCAACAGACAGGACGTCTACCTTCTATGTTTCTCAAGGTCAGCATGTTATCTATTGCCTGAACGAGCATGTATCCAATTAAACCCTGGCTTTCCGCGCCACATACATCCATCGGCATGGGTGGCACCTGTTTAGAACCAAGCTCGTTTTGTATGAGTATCGCTCCTACCTGTGGACCATTTCCATGGCTAACCACCACTTCATATCCTTTTTCTATCATCTCCACTATTTGACGTGCAGTAACCATGACGTTGGCCATTTGCTCTTCTGCAGTACCTTTTTGACCTCTCTGAAGTATGGCGTTACCCCCTAGAGCCACTACAACCTTTTGAACCATTGGATTTCCCCCCGTTTAATATCATAAATTTCTGAAATCACGTCTTTGTGTTGCACGACCTATAGCATAGGAGGATTATATATCTTTTGGGAAAAACTTGGCAAGCATTTTATAAACTTTTCTCTAGGTGCAGTTTAATAACCCCCGAAGCATAGACGTTTTGGTTGACGTCTTACCTCGGGGGTTTCACTTGCAGCTATGCGCCTGTAGCAAGAAGGCAATTACTTTTCCAGTATTTCCTTCTCCTTTTCCTCGGCCAATTCGTCTATCTTTTTGATAAACTCATCGGTTATTTTTTGTATACGCTCCAAATAATCGTGCATTTGGTCTTCGCTTATCTCTCCGCTTTTCTCTTTCTTTTTTATGTTATCGTTACCCTCTCTTCGAAGGTTTCTTACTGCTATTCTGGCATCTTCAGCATATTTCTTGACCAGTTTTGAAAGCTCCTGTCGTCTTTCGCCTGTTAGTTCTGGAATATTAAGTCTTATAACATCTCCATCCACCTGAGGATTTATTCCCAAGGGGGAAGCCTGAATCGCCTTTTCTATGGGCTTCACGGCTGTCTTATCCCAAGGAGCTATTAGAATCTGTCTTGGATCCGGTATGGAGACCGTTGCCATCTGAGAAATGGGGACCATGCTTCCGTAATATTCCACCTTGATATCCTCAACTAATGCTGGATGGGCCCTCCCTGTCCGTATACCTTGCAGCTCTTTCTTTAGATGCTCTACGGCTTTTTCCATGCGCTCCTTCAAGTCTTTGAATTCTTTTTCAGCCATCTCATTCACTCCTTTTTAGCGTGGACAATTGTACCTATTTTCTTTCCTTCCAGTAATATTTTGGTCAACGTACTTTCCTTCAATATATTGGCAACAATTATTGGAATATTGTTTTCCATGCACAGGGAGAACGCTGCAGCGTCCATTACTTTGAGTTGTTCTTTTATGGCTTCTTCATAGGTTAGCTCTTTCAACAACTTGGCATCAGCATTCAACGATGGATCCTTATCATATATACCATCCACCTTGGTAACTTTCAATAGGCACTCAGCACCAATTTCTGCTGCTCGTAGGGCGGCCGCCGTATCTGTAGAGAAATAGGGTGACCCTGTACCGGCAGCAAAGATAACTACCCTGCCTTTCTCCAAATGTCTAAGGGCTCTTCTTCTGATAAACGGTTCCGCTATCGCTTTCATTTCTATGGCTGTTTGGACTCTAGTTGGCACTCCAAGCTTCTCCAAGGCACTCTGCAAAGCCAAGGAGTTAATTACCGTGGCAAGCATTCCCATATAATCGCCTTGCGCCCTGTCCAGGTTGAGCTTTTCAGCATTTACGCCCCTAAAAATATTCCCTCCACCCACAACTATTGCTATCTCAATTCCAGCCTTGGCAAGTTCAGCCATGTCCTTACATATTCTCAGCACCACATCCATATCAAGCCCAAAACCTTTTGCTCCCGCTAAAACCTCACCTGAAAGCTTTATAAGAACACGCTTGTAAGGCAACATCCCTACTTCTTCCCTCCTGAAATCAATACTAAAAGAGCGGGGATTAATCCCCGCTCTTTTTTCCTGCTTGATCAAACTATTCTCCTATCGAAAAACGAGAGAACCTTCTTACCACGATGTTTTCACCAAGAACGGCTATTTTCTCAATTATGAGGTCCTTTATCTTCTTCTCAGGGTCCCTAATATATTTTTGCTCCAAAAGACATGTCTCTTCGTAAAATTTAGCCAATCGACCCTCTGCTATCTTTTCAACTATATGCTCTGGTTTGCCTTCTTCGAGAGCCTGAGCCTTGTATATTTCCTTTTCCCTCTCCAAGTCTTCAGCAGGCACGTCGTCAACGGAAACATACAAGGGAGCAGCAGCTGCTATATGCATGGCTATTTCCTTGCCAAGCTCCTGGAACTCATCAGTTCTGGCAACGAAGTCAGTCTCGCAGTTGAGCTCAACCAACGTTCCGATCTTTCCATTAGTGTGAATGTAGCTGAAAACAAGCCCCTCAGAAGCCGTTCTCCCTGCTTTCTTTGCGGCTTTGGCTAGCCCCTTTTCTCTCAAATAATCCACAGCTTTTTCGATATCTCCATCGCACTCCTGTAAGGCTTTTTTGCAATCTAAAACCCCAGCACCAGAGCGATGTCTAAGTTCTTTGACAGCTTCCATATCAATAGACATAAACTAATCCTCCTTCCAACCTTTGCGGCCTTCAAGTTCTTTATCCAACAATTTATCTTCCACAACACCGTAATTTTCTTGGAGTTTCTCCCTTACTGTGATAGTATCTTCCTCAAATGCACCCACCGTCTTGACGGGCTCTGCTTCTTCCTCGCTTGGGGCCTCTGCAACCCCGTCTACACCCTGTTTGCCTTCTATGATTGCATTAGCCAGCGTCCCAATTATCAATCTGATTGCCCTTATAGCATCGTCGTTTCCCGGGATAGGAAAGTCAATCAAATCGGGGTCACAGTTAGTGTCAACTATAGCAACGATGGGGATATTAAGTTTTCTAGCCTCCATAACAGCTATGTTCTCTCTCCTGGGATCTACTATAACCAGTGCATCAGGAAGACTCCTCATATCCTTAATGCCCAAGAGGAATTTCTCTAATTTTGCTCTCTCTTTTTTCAATGCAGCAAGCTCTTTCTTGCTCATTCTTTCCATAGACTCTTTCTCTTCTAGTTCCTGGAGTTCGATCATCCTGTTGACCCTGCGCCTTATCGTAGAAAAGTTTGTCAGAAGGCCACCCAACCACCTGTGGTTGATGTAGAACTGTCCACACCTTAGGGCCTCATCCCTTATGGTTTCCTGGGCCTGCTTCTTGGTCCCTACGAAAAGAACTGATCCTCCGCCTTTGGAAACCTCTCTCAAAAAGTCATAAGCTCTTTCCAAACCTTTGGCAGTCTTCTGGAGATCCAATATATAAACCCCATTCCTCTCGGTGAAGATATAGGGTTTCATCTTTGGATTCCACCTGCGAGTTTGGTGACCAAAATGGACACCACTTTCCAACAACTGTTTCATAGAAACTACCGACACAACTATCCCTCCCGTTTTTGGTTTTCCCTCCACATCCATCCTCTGGAATCACAATCCCGATGAAAGGACACCAGTGATCCCATCAGAATGTGTGAGTATTAAGACCAAAGGGGAGTATAACATAATTGGGCATTGACCAGCAACAATTTTCTGTTTAGCATATACCCTGTATCACTATCAAAAAGGAGGAGCATCATGTCAAAAAAATCTCTAATAGACAAACTGGAAAACATGCCTTCCGATAGAAAGGCCTTGCTAAACAGGCTCAAGAGAGTTGAAGGTCAGCTGAGAGGAATACAGAGAATGATAATAGAGGACAAGCCGTGCCATGATATCCTTTTACAATTATCGGCAGCACGTAAGGCAATGCAAAATGCTTGTATAGCAATTCTAAAAAATTATATTAAAAACTGCATAGAAGAATCCAAGAGTCCTGACCTGGAACAAATGGAAAGACTTATAGGAACCCTCATAGAGATAAGTCCCCCAGCTTCATGCACATCAGAAGACGAGGACGACAATTAACGTGACACCCATGTCCTCAGAGAGAGTTAGTTTCCTTCGACCAATCCTTTCTCTGAGGACATTACTATGGATAGCCACACGCTCCCAGCTATTTTCTTCGAGGTTACAGTATCCACTGCCTGGTTGTCATCCAAATACCATATACGCCAGCATATACATACCTTGTCTTCAGCAACAGAAGGCCAAACAGACCTCAGAAAAGATCTCCAGCCTCCTCTACCTTCCATCTCAGCGGCCATCAAAGCCCTGCGTACAGCCTCGCCCTTCTCTATATTAACAGGAAGCCTCACTCCCACTGGTGGCTCCTTGTCCTCTATCTTGATCTTTTTAGTTGGAAAAAACTCCACAGTACCGCCTGATGCCTCAACGACAGCTAACTTATGCACATATTGGGGACGAGACAACAATCCTGTTTTGAATATCTCTAAAGGAATCACATAGACCGGTTGGAGTATCAGTTTATTTGAGGTTAGATCTTTATCAGTTTTTATGTATCCCTTTGGGGTTTCTTTTTCTTTGTGCAACTGTTCTTTACCTTCCTTTCGGTTTCTTCGTGGAGATCCAGTTTACTCGCATCACCCAAAAATATCCGCTTACCGTTGCTCCCTTCCAGGCCTGGCGGGGTTCGCGGCTTTTTGCCGTGCGAGGCTGGATCTCCACGAAGAAACCGAAATCTTGGTCTTAATTTAGGCCTAGCTTAAATAAGAAATGGCGGAGAAGGAGGGATTCGAACCCCCGGAGCGTTGCCGCTCAGACGCTCTCCAAGCGCCCGCCTTCGACCACTCGGCCACTTCTCCGCATTGCGCACCAATTCATATCTATCATTTATTATATCATCTTTTCCCTTGGCGGAGAGAGTGGGATTTGAACCCACGAGACGGCTCATCACCGCCTAGACGATTTCGAGTCGCCCGCCTTCGACCACTCGGCCACCTCTCCACCTCGCTGAAAACTCTAAGCTCTTAGTTTCTCGAAAAACCCTTGCAGGATTTTAGCACATTCTTGCTCAAGAATTCCACCTGATATTTTACAGTTGTGATTGAGCCTGCCGTCCTCAGGTATATCGTAAAGAGTTCCACAGGCACCCCACTTGGGGTCGAAGGCTCCAAAGTAGACATGCCTTATCCTAGCTAGAACTAGAGCCCCTGCACACATGGGGCAAGGCTCTAAAGTAACAAAAAGATCGCAATCGTTGAGCTTCCAAGTGCCAACTTTACGAGCTGCCTCCCTCAAGGCTAGGATCTCTGCGTGAGCTGTAGGATCCTGCATCTGGATGGTCTTATTGTATCCTTCTCCTACAACCTCTCCGTTTCTTGCGACTACAGCCCCGACCGGAACCTCTCCTTGCGAGGCGCCCTCCTCCGCAAGCTCAATAGCCCTTCTCATCATTCTTTTCAAGGTATCATCCAACGGGCCAATCTCCCCTCGAACACGGACCGGGAGGAATTTTACCAAAATTATTTTAAGTTGAGAAGAGGCAATTTAAAATTAGGCTCTCCATGCATATTTATCTTTGTCGTTTAATGCTTTTGAAGCTGAGGAGGATAAACAAAAGCACAAGTCCAACACAGATTGATGCTACAAACAGCACCAACCACGAGATATGGTACCCTACCCCCAGCAAACCCGATCTCTTTTCTTTTGTTCCTTTCTTTTCTCCAGTGTCTAAGCCCTTTATTTGCAAATCGCCACTCTCGCTCTTAGTAACGAAAACAGCCCCACCATCAAAGTTCCATCCTCGATACATTTTATCCCACAAAGAAGCAAGTATTTCTGGTTTGTTTCTCATTAGAAGCAATAATAACGGTTCTTCATTCTCGCCACTCAGCGTCATGAAAGCAAAAAAAACCTTATTATTCAAATCATTGTTGGACAGTTTTTCACCAAATAAACCTTGAAACTCCTTCAAAAGATAATCTTTCCCTCTCTCCCCCACTTTAGCAATAATGATCCCAGGCTTTCTTTCCTCTAAAATGGATTCTATTCCCTTGGCATCCTCCAGGAAAAAATTGACCTTTCCTCTGGTAACGTTTTCCAGGCTTCTTAGGATCGAAGTCAGCAAACTCAAATCCTCAGAACCAATTGAGGGAACACACCATATGCCTATCTTTTTGCCAACCCATAGGTAAGGTAAATCCTTTAATGTAAAATCCAAAACCTTTTCTCTTGTGACACTTTCCACATAAAGGGAAAGTTCATCCAAAACCACCCACATACCTTTTACAGGATTCTTCATCATATCAGCCTTAATGGGTTCCATCTTTAAGCCAAAGGTCACATCAAGAGGCCTACCTGTCACTATATCTTTGGGTTCTATGGGGATTGAAAGCTCCCCAAATCCCTTCGACATTGTCGCCTCTTCTAGCTTTCTTTTTTTCTTTTTTCCTCCTATCTCTATCCAAACCTCGGTTTTTCTTGAAGAGACAACGGGAGAAGCCTTAAATTTGATAATCAACTTACTTTTTGTGATCTTTCCCAATTCCTTTGGCAAAGAAAACTTGTAGGTCCTCTTATAATCAAGGACATTCCTGATAACTACACTCTCATTTACAACTGGCACTTTAAGCAAGTAGTTATCTAAATATAGGTTAACCATATTATTCAAATCTTCATCTTTCAGCGTCAAGGTAGCCACAGAGGGCAAGTTTACAGGATCTCTAGAAGAAATGAATTCTACAACCCTCTGCAGTAAAACCTTGTCTTTCGAAGCAATAATGAAGCGGGCTGCCCCTTTTTTGTTCCTGTAGCAGGATAAGAAAGCTTCATCCTCTTCCACATCATCTCCGATTTGGAAGCTTTTTTTCAAAAAATCAGGAAAACCTTGCAATAATCCTAAAAATATCATGTTACGCTCTGAAAAATCGACACCATTTGAAGATCTTTCAAGCACAGATGCCATGGATTCAAATTTCAACTTTCCTTTTGCACTAAGTGCCAGAGAAAGAGCAGCTTTATAAAGATCAAGCGGTGGGTTGTCAGGCATTACGAGCAGAACCTCTGGGAGCTCTCCATTATCCTGATCCATAAGTTCATACAGATCAGAAAGCACCAAAGGCCCTTCTGATTTGGAAGTAATAGTCACGTTGCTGAACTTAGAGATCTTGATCCATCCTTTAGGGCTATCCAGAAAAGCCAATATCTCCAGCTCATTGATACCCTTTTTGATCTCTTCGTTATTAATGGGCACCTCAAAAACTTTGTCTTGCTCTTCAAAACCCTCTAGGACAAAAGTCTTTTCTGGGTATCCATTGAAAAAAACAGTAATATACGATAGACCCGTTACTATGCCACCATAGCTCAAATTAAACGCAACCACAGCATTTTCGTTCTTGAGCAATCCTTCTTCGAAATCTAGTTTCACAACCTTATGTGTAATTCCTGGCCTGAAAACCACGTCTTCCTGAAAGATTCGAAAGGTACTTTTTTCTTCTGTTACGGAAGAGATGTCATTGCTCTTGTCCAATCCCAGGTTGCGATGGGATCTTGCCCTTACTCCCCCAAAATAAAAGGTCTTCAGAGGAAAAGGAGGAGTTTCACCTTTTGGATATAAGTCCACCACTATACGAGGTGGATTGTCCACTTTGTAAACGTTTGCTTCCATTCCCACTTTGCCAGGATCTATAAAAATCTTTGTGACTGAATTCTTCACCTCAACACGATAAGAAGCATTAGATTTGCTTCCAGGGAAAGAGCCAACTCTAGGAATTCTTTCCAGAGGCAGATCTTCTATTACCAAGATAACAAGCTTTCCATTAGTCTCATAGGCAAAGTGAGACTCTTCGGTTAAATCTGCCACCAACCTCAACCCTTTGGGCTGGACTCCTGTCCTTATCGAAACTACTTTCGCTTCTGCACAGCGGGATAAAAAGCTTTCTGCACAAATGAATAGAACTACCAAAGCTAGGAATCGGCAAAATTGCTTAAAATGCATTTTCCAGATTACCTTCTTCCTAATAAATTGTCCAAAAAATCCAAATCCAAAAATGCGTAATCCTCTGGTTTATTGGCCTTTATTTTATTCCATTCTTCAATGTGACAAGAAAGCTTATCCAAAGCATTTTGAAGAAGTACTAAATCATAACTTCTTGTCTGTGCATACCCCTCGAATTCAACAACTACCGTTCGGTAGGGACTTTTAAACAAAGAGACATTAGGTGGCAGGGGTAAGCTGAAAAGATGGTAACCATTCATTACATACTCCATGGCTTTCCTCAGTACGTCGGAGGGCATTCCTTCTACTTTGATTACTTCATCAGGGTATTTCTCCACCACAAGGGGATTATTGGTTATCAAAATCTTATGACCCATCAATCATGCTCCATTCTGCGAAATGGTAAATTAGTAGCTTTCATTATACATCTACAATTATGGGGGAGGGACAACAAAAATTCCAGCTTCCCTCCCCCTCAATAAACGGCTTTAAAAGATAACTTTTTGCTATTTATTGAAAATGGTTTGTTCCTTTATTTCAGTCTGTATAGCCTTGAGGGCCCGTTCAAGGAGCTGGCGCCTCACCATTTTATCGACCTCTTCACCTTTATCTGGGGCTCCAACTGGATGAGGTATTGCTACACCAGGCACTATCCTATTGGCACCCACGGTCAACATTATGGGAACAATCGTTGCTATCTGGACCACTGGAATGCCAGCTGCAGCCTCGATTTCTCTTGCCATCGATGCACCGCATCGCGTGCAGGTTCCTCAGGTAGATGTAAGAATTACGGCATCCACTCCTGCTTTTTTGAGCTCCTCACCTATTTCCTCACCAAACCTCTCAGCATTGGCTACAGAAGTTCCCGTACCCGTTGTGGTGTAAACGTAATCATACAACTTCCCGAAAACTCCTTCTTTCTCCAGCTGGCGCATTACGTCCACTGGCAGCACCACGTCAGGATCCTCGTTAGCCCATACCCTATCGTAGCCCCCGTGTATAGATTCGAATATTTCAGGAGTGAGGTCATCTATGCCCGAAATATCATACCGTCCGTAGCTTTCTGCTGATGAAACCCTTATCTTATCAGGGTTTCCTTTAGGAACTATTCCACCGGAAGACACAAGAGCTATCGTTGCTTTCCTAATGTCCTTCACCGGTTTTGCAGGGGGAACCCTCTTAAATACCGGCATCTCGTACTCCGTCTTGAAAGGTTCACCCTTCAACTTCTTCAACAGCATGTCCACGGCCCTTTTCGCTCCATTTTCCTCGTAGAAGAAATTCTTCCTTACACCCCTGTGGAAGTACCCCTCTTCCTCAGCAGGTCCCATCTCTTGTTTTTTCAACAATTTAAGGCCTAGCCTTGCCATGTTTTCTAGCGCTTCCTTCATCCCCCTGGCGCTGTCGGCAGTCTTGACTATAAACGTCTTAGTAGAATAAAGTTCCACACCGGGGTTTTCACAGTACATCCCTGTAACTGTAGGAATCCCTAATAGCTCACCTGTAATTGCGCATATATCACCACATGCTACTCCATATCTTCCTGCATTGAACGCTGGTCCAGCTATTAACAAATCTGGAGAGAAGCTCTTTATTAGTTCCATACACTTCTCTCGTGCGGCTTCCATATTCTCCCCATAATAACTGTCACCGCAAACTACTGTCCCCACAACTTGGGCGTCTTCCCCCAAAAGAGAGTTTATTTGAGCCGCAGGGCCTATGGGTTCCCCCTTGGCAAAGGGCTCCTGATGAGCTGCCTCTTCTCCACCCATTCCAGCAAAAAACTGGTTTATATAACATACCACTCTGTAAGCCACCACATTCACCTCCATTTAAACCCATCGGGCCCCTATGGAGCCAAATCCTAATTCGCTAGTCGAGCCTATGATGGCTTGGAGCTCCACGTACATAGACCCATCCTCTCTTAAACTCTCCTCCGCTCCACCGGACAAGTTTTCTATAGCTTCTGAATATCCTATAACCTTATCCATCGGCGGCAACTCGACCATCTCGTTGACATTACCTGTGGATACGAAGGCATCCATTTCCGGAGTAACGTCTGCCAAGCCTTGGCTCTTGCCGTCAGTGCCAGCCGCTTCATCGGAGATGATAACTGTCTTTATACCCAGTTTCTCGCAAACTTTCGCATTCATACATAGATCAGTATCAGGATTACCGTAACCCTCCTCAGAGATCACCACCCCATCAGCACCCAGCATTTTGGCAAGCTTGGCATTGAACCACGCTGCGCGCTCCTTTCCAGCTAGCCTGGTATCCTCAATGGTTGGAATTACCCCTAGGAAATTAAGGTCTTTCCCGTGACGACTATATAGTTCCTTCACTATGGGATCATTCTGATGATGATACGTAGTATTTTTATCGCACGCTGAAACACAGTTTCCAGAGACCATTGCCCCGTCAAATTTCTCATTGGGATGTATCAAAGTGGGTACTATGTGTTTCATGTCAGCACCGTAAAGGTAGGTATCATGCAATAATCCTTGGGTTATGGACATACAAAAATAAACCACCTTGGGAAGGTTTGGATATTTGGCATTTTCTTCGTCCAAACTACCTTTCTCATAAACCCTAACATTATCAGGTTGTGCGTTTCTACATTTATCTGCCAGGTAGTATGCCAACTTCAATCCCGCAATCCTTAAAGCTTCCTCATATTCATGTTTATCCAGTCCTTCCTTGGGCTTTGCTATCATAACTACATTGTTTGTGCGGGAAAAAGGAGTGTACATAGCCCCAGGTCCTGACATGTCTATTAGGCCCTCCTGAAAAGCTACTATTGGTCCACACGTTACAACTGCAGCTCCTTTAAGAACCAGAGTGGCCCCTTCTCCTACTGTTTCCATGCCTCCAATGAAGCCTGGAAAAACCTCTCCTCTTCCCTCCAACTTGCAGCGAGGCTCCACGACATCCTTGACCGGTATTATCCTAACGCTCTCGCCCGGCCGGGCCAGATCCAACTCCACAGAGTCAAAGCGAGGATCGTTGGCAACATAATCAATGGCTTCATCTTTATTAACGAACAATACACCATCGTTGACCTCGGTCTTTTCACCCCACTTTACGTCCGCAATCGAAACCTCTCTTAGCTCCAGCCTCACATTGGTATCCCCCTTCTTGATTTTGTAGGCTTTTTTAAAAGTATATATTCATAAAGCTTATTTGTTATTGGTAGATTGAACTAAAAACCCCTCCCACATATTTTATTTTTGTGCTATTGCACATATAATTTTAGTCGAAAGAAGGTGATTACTTTGTTGGAAAGGTTTGCTCAAATCATATGTGAGACCACATGGAAGATTATTGGCTATGAGGTAATAATCACCGACCCAAAAGCAGTAATCATTGGCTCCAGCAACCCAGAGAGGATAGGAACAATACATCAACCATCGATTGAAGCCATGAAGTTAAAGCAAGAAATTTTCACAGATGAAATTGAGGCCACGAATTGGCCAGGGGTCAAACCTGGAGTTACATTGCCCATCTCTTTGGGAGGAGAAGTCGTAGGATCCATAGCCATAGCGGGAAATCACAAGGAAGTTGCTAAATACGGGCATTTAGTTCAAAAACACGCAGAGATATTCCTTCATGAACAAGTCCTCACCGAATCTAGCCTTGCAAGGGAAAGGGCCTTAAGTGATTTGGTATCTCTTTTGGCGTCTTTCAGACCATCAGAAGACGATCCTTCGGTGATACTTGTTAGAGGAAAGGAGCTTGGCTTCAACTTAAATAAACCAAGGATATGCCTGGCCATAGAATTGAACAACCCTAACACAGGGGAAACGGGGGAAATGGTCACGTTTAACACTGTAAGAAACACGATACTGCCCATCCTACGAAACGAATTCAATGATCCGGAGGATATAGTGGCTCACATAGGGGAGGTGCGCTTCTCTGTGATAAAAAGCCTCCCTTCCAGGATAGTTGAAGATCCCAAAACGATGCAAGACAAATTCATTGAAGCTTATCAAGCTCTGCAGAGAAACCTCGACAAGTATTCATACAAGGTTTACGTTGGAATAGGAAATCTTGCCAAGGGAGTGGAAGCCCTTCACGAATCATATAAAAACTCATGGAAAGCCATAAACATAGCCTCCGACAAAGCCTTAGGCATATATTCCATTGGCAGCTATAGGATCGAAGAACTCCTGTCTACTGTGAATAAAAGCGATGCCAAGAGCTTCGTATCCCAAACCCTAGGCGATCTAGAAAAGCTAAGTGATTGGAATGAGATAAGAAGAACCTTTATGGCCTGGATAGAAAATCCATTCAACCCCAGGATAGTATCCAAGAAACTCAACATCCACAGGAACACACTGAATTACAGGCTGGACAAGATAAAGAAGACATCCCACCTGAATCCCCGAAATTTTAAAGATGCTTTCTGTTTGTTTTTGGCTATAACCATGCAGTCCAACAAAAACATATAATTTGACATGAAATACAGCAGAAAGACAGCCACCACGTTTTATGTTATATTTCCACTATGCCGGATTACGCAGATTTTCTTTTCAAATTAAGAAATAAAAAAATCCTAGGAGTGAACCCTCCCGTCAGAGACTTTGCCTTCTTTGATCTCTGGGCAAAACCCTTGGGTCTTTTGTACCTTCTAGATGAACTTAGAACTTTAGGTAACCATGTAGAGCTCATCGATTGCATCTTTGAGGCAAAAGACAAGCCAAAGAGATTCGGAAGATATATACCCAGAAAAACACTAATTCCTAAACCTGATGTATACAAAGCAGTTCCCAGAAAATATTATCATTTTGGACTCAATGAAGATGAATTTGCAAAAAGACTGAAGGAAACGGAAAAACCCGATTTAGTCTTAGTTACCTCTGTAATGACCTATTGGTACCCCGGTGTGATATGGGCCATAAAACTTATCAAAAAAATATTCCCCCACACACCTGTACTGCTAGGGGGCATCTATCCCAGGTTGTGCTCAACTCACGCAAAGCTCTCCGGGGCGGACATGATTCAAACTCAACCTTTATTCTTAAAGTTCGAAAAACCTGCAATGGACCTATATACAAATCCCCATTATGGGGTAACCCTTACCTCTATAGGATGCCCCTTAAGGTGCAATTACTGCGCCTCTTCGATACTCTGGCCTGAACACAGAAAAAGAAACATACAAAAGATAATAAAAGAAATACAGTGGCAGTTGAGCTTGGGCAACATAGAAGATGTGGCATTCTATGATGATGCGCTTCTGGTAGGCAAGAAAGAGCACTTCTATCCCCTTTGTGATAACCTAATAAGCGACCTACCCCCGTTAAGGTACCACACTCCTAATGGACTTCACGTAAAACTCATTGATAAAACCTGTGCTCGCTACCTGAAAAAAACTGGTTTTAAAACCATAAGACTGAGCCTGGAAGGTATAGATGAAAACACACTACGAGCAAGTTCTTACAAAGCTGACGAAGTGTCCTTCGCTCAAGCAGTAGAAAACTTATTGGAAGCCGGGTTTACCAGAGAGGAGTTAGAAACGTACATACTCATCGGAGTACCTGGACAAACACTAGGTGATATAGAGAAAACTATCGCTTTTGCACATTCGCTGGGGGTGAAGGTTAAGACTGCTCAATTTTCGCCCATTCCTGGCACACCACTGTTTGAGAAAGCATCAGACATGGAACCCCAAATAAGGAAGGAACCTTTATTACACAATAATACTGTATTCTGCACATATGTATCCAAACTCATGACCCCGGAAGAACTCCAATACATAAAAAACTTAGCTCACAATAGCATTTAAAAAAACACATGAAGCAAAGGGGACAAGGAATATTCCTTGTCCCCTTTGTCTTATTCAAATGGCGCGCCGGACAGGATTCGAACCCGTAACCTTCGGATCCGTAGTCCGATGCTCTATCCAGTTGAGCTACCGGCGCGCGTACTTGCTTTAACTGGCGGTGGGACAGGGATTCGAACCCTGGAGGGAGGTTTCAGCCCCCCTACTCGCTTAGCAGGCGAGTGCCTTCAGCCTCTCGGCCACCCCACCACAACCATTTATCATGCGCGGTCTATTCTATGCATCACAGGCCCCTCTGTCAAGAATCAGAAGAGGCATTTTCTTCAGCATTGTCATTTGATGGCTTGTTATCATCAGAAGAAACCTCAACCGGCGGATTAAAGTACCCCTCGTCAACTATTTGAATGTCAGCCTTCTCCAATAGGCTTGAAAGATACTCTTGCTCTGCTTGCTGTCTCTTCTCGTTGGTTATGATATTTTTTACGTCTCCGCTCACTTCATCGTAGGATAATACCTTTGCTGGATTGTATTTTTTCTTCATCAACACAAGGTAATCCTCTTCACCTATTTTCTGGGGACCACCTATTTCCCCCAGCTTCAAATCCGCAAAGGCCTTCAAGTTCTCTGAAGCAAAGTCACTAGAAGAAACGAAAGCTGTCTTTCCCTCTTCCGTAGAACTTATCAAGCTTCCTTTGACCTCAGCCAAGGCTTCATTCCAACCAGTTCCCTCTGCAACCAGTTCTTTGAACTTTTTAGCATCATTCTCATCTTTGAACCTCGCATATGAGACATCATACCCTTCTGGCTGCTTGAAAAAGTAGTCTTTGGTTTTCTCATAGAAATCCTTGGCCTCTTCATCTGATACCTCTACATTGGCCGTAGACTCCTGAATCAACTTTTGCTGGGCAAGCCTTTCGCGGAGTTCTTTTTTGAGATCCTCCATTTTGATGTTGTTGTCATTCATGTAGGCCATGAAAGCTTCTTTGGTCGGGAAGCTCTTCTCTATGTTCTTTATCGCTTCTTCTACTTCTTGTTCGTCAACTACAATCTTTTTGGCTTTAACTTCCTTCTGAAGCTCCTTGTATATAGCTATGTTGTTAAGTACACTCTTTCTCATTTCCGCTATATGCTTGGGATCTAATTCCTCAAAATTCATGTTCTCCGCCGCGTTTCTAATCGCTGTGTCTATCTGGGAGCGCATGACTTTTTGACCATCAACTTTTGCTACCACATAGTCGCCTTGAGCATCGGACCTGCTTCTACTAGTTCCTCTCGAAATATACATGGTCACCAAAGACAATACAAAAACTACAACTATAACCAGCATTATGCTTTTAGTTTTCGTCCTCAACGAGCGCATTAGCACTATCAATCGTCCTCCTTCTTATCTGTTGCGTCGGCTTCTCTTTCAAGCCGCATCTAATGATAAGTAGATATCCCTAAGCTGTCAAAGAATATATTTCTCTAAATCTCTGCAAAAGTCCTTCCTGACTTTATTTCTACCTTGAGTGGAACATCAAGGTTAACTACTTTCTCCATACTCTCCCTGAGGATTCCTTCAACTTCGCTCGCAATCCTCTCGCTACATTCGCACACCAAAGAATCGTGGACCTGAAGCACCAAGAAAGCATCCTTCGAATAGTTCCTAAGGGCCTCATCAACTCTTATCATGGCCAATTTAGCTATATCAGCGGCAGTACCTTGGATGGGAGTGTTTATGGCAACTCTCTCCAAGGCGTTCCCTCCTCTTTCCCCAATGGTTCCTACCTCATTTAAAGGTCGTATCCTTCCAAAAAGCGTTCTGGTCGTTCCCTCGCTTTTGGCCCTGGCAGCGCTATCCTCAAGATAACCCTTTACGTTTGGGAAAGAATCAAAGTATCTCTTTATCAATTCCCCTGCTTCTTTTCTGCTAATTCCCAGCCTTTTGGCAAGACCATACTCTCCCATACCGTACAGCAGGCCAAAATTAACCATTTTCGCCAAGCGTCTTTGCTCTTCAGAAGGAACACCACTGTTTTCTCCAAATATCCATCGGGCTGTTTCGCTGTGTATGTCTCTTCCTTTCTCGAAGGCCTCAATAAGTTTCTCCTCTTTTGAGAGGTGCGCCAACACTCTCAACTCTATTTGAGAATAATCTCCCGCAATGAAAACCCCATCGTCAAAATGAGGGACTAAGGACTTTCTGAAGGTCTCCGCCCATTTGCCATACATAGGAAGATTTTGCAAATTTGGATCCCTACTGCTTAAACGCCCCGTTCCTGTGGAAGTTTGTTCCAATGTTGTGTGTACACATCCTGTACTATCATCGACACTCTTAATAAGCGGTTGAACAAACCCACTAAGCATCTTCGTTAGTTCTCTATATTCCAGCACCAAAGCAGGCACCCTTCTATCTAAGATGCTCATGGATGCCAAAGCTTCTAAAACCTCGCTATCCGTGGAGTACCCAGTCTTCGTTTTCTTTATGGGGGGATATTTCATGTGTTCAAAAAGAAGCCAGCTCATCTGTTTAGGCGAATTTAGGTTTACAGGGCAACCAGCTACGGCCTCTATCTCTTCATTTATTTCTTGCAACCTGCGAGTCAGCTCTGCCTCCAATTTGACAAGTTGTGGAACCTCAACCTTAATCCCCTTTTTTTCCATATCTGCCAGAACTGGAGATAAAGGGAGCTCTATCCTATGAAACACCTCTTGTAGCCCCAAGGATTCGATGGAGTCTTTTCCTTCTTTATAGAACGCCAAAAGCCTGGAAGCGTTTTCCTCGTTGGACAGTCGCTTATCTACTATCGTGGGAGGTCTATCAGGGTGCAACAGATATGAAGCTATTTTTACATCCCAAACGTGATCGCGCAAATCTCTAGCACTATCTAAAGCACAACACAGCTCCTTATATCCCCATAAAACCAGTGTCTTTCCTGTAGCATCTTCCCGCAAAACCTTAACTACACTACAGAAATCTTCGCCACTACCACTCCAAACCTCACCAGCATCAGAACACATAGTAACGTTTTTTATTTGAAATTTCTGAGGATAAGTTCCATCTCCCTCCCAGTAAATGCCAACGACATCGTTCTTCACTAATTGTTCAATAGGGGTAACGGTAAAAACCGATTCAGATGACCTATCCTTCGATTTCATTTCTTCACTCTTCACGTTCATGCTTTTGGAGAGCCTCTCGGCCAATTTTCTCATCTCAAGCCCATGTAATAACTCAAAAAGCTCGGGTTTGGGCTTTCTCACCTCTATGTCCTCTATTTTCAAAGGATTACTAAGTCTCAACCTCACGAGGTCCCTAGACATGAAGACCTGTTCTTTTTGCTCTTTCAGTTTCTCACTTATAGAAGGTTTGATCTCATCTATCGATTCATATATGCCTTCCAGGGTTTTGTACTCTTTCAAAAGAGCTCTAGCTGTCTTATCACCAATTCCTCTAACCCCTGGAATGTTGTCAACCTTGTCTCCCACCAAGGCTAGGTAATCAGGGAAAGAAGTCGGAGGGAAACCATACTCCTCAATAAAAACTCGTTCATCATATTCCTTGAAAGTGCTAACTCCTTTATTAGGTCTTATGACCTTTATTCCTTCCCCAAGTATCTGAAAAATATCTTTGTCTGCTGTAAGGATAATGACTTTGTAACCTAATTTGGAAGCCTCCAAGGCTGTGGCAGCTATCACATCATCGGCCTCCACACCTTCTTGCACAACAACTTTCAACCCCAAATAATCCGCAAGTTTTTTTATGTATGGCAGTTGTTCCTTGAACAACTCAGGAGTCGGTCTCCTGCCTTCTTTGTATTCCTTAAACGCTTCATGTCTGAACGTCGGAGCAGCTGCATCGAAGACTACGCCCACGAACCTAGGGGATACATCTTCCATGATCTTAACGAGCATGTTCGCAAATCCCAATACCGCATTGGTAGGAATCCCTTCTTTAGTGCTCAGCTCCGGCAAAGCATAGAAAGCCCTGTAAGCAAGGCCGTGACCATCCACAAGCAAAACTACATTTCCTTCCAATAAACTCACTCCTTTGCTATATTTACAAAGATATAATACTATCTTCGGGAAAGAAATCTACAGAACAAGTAGTAAAGCCAAACAATCTGAAGGGGTGGGTTACATGGAAGAAAAAGTAAGAGTTCGGTTTGCTCCAAGCCCCACTGGAGCTCTACATATTGGAGGAGCCCATACAGCGCTATTCAACTGGCTGTGGGCAAGAAAAAACAATGGTGTTTTCGTACTCAGGATAGAGGACACCGACAGAGAAAGGTCTACAAAGGAATTCGAGGAAACCATTCTAAAAGGAATGAAATGGTTAGGGCTTGATTGGGATGAAGGCCCAGACGTTGGAGGTCCCAAGGGCCCCTACAGACAATCAGAACGAAACGAAATATACCATGAATACGCAGAACAGCTTTTAAGAGAGGGCATGGCTTATAGAGAGGGGCCGGCCATAATATTCAAGGTTCCTCCTGGGTTGACCTTGGGCTTTGACGATATAGTATATGGCAGGATAGAAGTGCAAAGCGATACATTAAAGGATATAGTCTTGATTAAAAGCGATGGTTCTCCTACGTACAACTTCGCAGTTGTCGTGGACGATTACACTATGGGAATCAACTACGTAATCAGAGGCGAAGACCACATTTCCAATACGCCTAAACAGGTGCTGTTGTATCAAAGCTTGAATTGGCCGCTACCTAAATTCGCTCACCTTCCGATGATCTTGGGAAAAGACAAGAAAAAATTATCCAAAAGGCACGGCGCCACAAGTGTATATGAATACCGTAACATGGGATACCTGCCAGAAGGGCTTTTCAACTACTTTGCGCTCCTTGGGTGGTCCCCTGGGGATGACAGAGAGATATTTACGAAAGAAGAGGCCATAAAGATGTTTGACCTGAAAAGGGTTACCAAAAGGGCCGCGGTCTTCGACATGGAAAAGTTGAACCACATAAACCAAGCTCACATCAACCTATTGGATCCTTACAAGAGAGTGGAGCTGGTAATTCCCTTCTGGAAGGAACTAGGTTTAGATGTAGAACGTCACGATAAAGACTACCTAGCGAAGGCCTTGGAACTACTGGAGGGAAGAGGGCAAACATTGAAGGAGGTTGCAGAGTACAGCGATTACCTTTTAGATTTCGAAGTGGTCAAAAAACGGTACGACGCTTCAGACCTTACAGAAACCCAGAAGGACATAATCAAGGAGTTCTCTAGAGAACTCGTTAATATAGATGAATGGGATGCCTTCAAAATGGCTGAGTTCGCTAAAAATTGGGCAGCACAGAAAGGTTTAAAAATGAAAGACATAGCAATGCCTTTAAGATGGGCATTAACTGGCCGCAAGGTCAGTCCAGGGATATTTGAAGTAGCCGCTTTCTTGGGAAGGGAAGAAACTAAGTCAAGGCTTTCCTATTACGGCCTTCTTTAGAGCGCTTCAATGAAACCAAATAGCTAAGGGGTCCCTGCTTGAGCAGGGACCCTTTAGCTATTTCAAGCGTTTATTCTTTTGGGTGAATTGCCTTAACTGGACACGCGTCAGCGCACGCACCGCACCCAACACAAGCGTTCTCATCTATTACGTGAGGTTCCTTCAAATTTCCGCTTATTGCCTTCACGGGACAAATACGAGCGCACTTGGTACAACCTATGCATTTCTCTTTGTCTATGACGTAAACCGTCTTCTGTGTCTTCTTACCCTCATCGTCGGAGCTTTCCTCTTCCGAAGCTTTCTCTCTAGGACCAGAATCCACCACAACTTGTTCTTTCCTGTTATAAGATGCAAAAGCAAACTCCTCGGTCATCCATATGCATTTTACAGGACATATCTCTGTACATTGAGCACAGAAACAGCATCTGTCCATATGGAAACGCACCTTTTTGTCCTCTTGATCATAGGAGATCGCATTGGCAGGACAAACCCTCATACACATCTTACAACCTATACATGCTGCCCTGTCGTACCCTATCTTGCCCCTAAAGTTTTCAGGGACAGGAACAGGAGGGTTGAGTTCCAACCGTCCTTCCGCTGCAGCTTCCAAGGCTTCGGTAAGGCTATCCGGCATGTGTTTGGTTGGGAAAGGGTTCGTAGCCGGATCATCAACCCACTGTCTAAGTATTTGTATCAGCATTCTGTTCAGCATGGTGACACCACCTTAAAGGATAACATCCAGAGAAAGTAAAACCATTCCCGCCAAGGCTAAGCCTGCAACTTGATACCAATAGAGACGAGAGGCCTGCCATATCTTTAGGCGACCAAAGGTCGTGCGGATTATAGTCACAAATATGACCTGAACCAGGAAAACCTTTACCCAGAAGAAAAGGAAATCTACAAGGAAAAACGCCATACCAGAAAGATTGAGAAGTTTTCCTAAAGACCACGGGAAGAACAACGAAACCACAACCGCACACATGGCCAAAGTCCTAAGAGAGAAAGCCATCTTGAACATGGCCAGGTTTCTTCCTGAATACTCGCATATCAAACCATCGAGTATCTCCGTTTTTGCCTCTGCTATATCCATCGGCACCTTACCTGTTTCGGCGGGAACCACAAACAACAAGGAGACAAGAAGCGCCAAAAGGCCAAACGTGCCTGTCCATCCAGCAACACTCCATACAGGCATAGCTACATATGTCTCCAAACTGAAAGGTGCTCCTGGCATCCCTGTCCTGTAAGCAAACCACGCCAAGGAAACCACAACAGTAGCAAGAGGCAACTCATAGCTCATCATCAGAACCATCTCACGCTGGGCTCCTATATTTGCATACACAGAACCGCTAGCAAAGCCCCCAATGGCCATAGCAACGGCAGAAAATCCCAAGAGGTACATTATAAGGATTAAATCACCTTCCCCACTTAGGATGGGAGGAAGAGACCCCATGGGAACATAAAGAAACACCATCAAAGCAGTAGCCGCAGCAAGCCACGGAGCACCATTAAAAGCCCAAGGAATAGCTCTTCTGGGAACTATATTCTCCTTCCCCAATAGCTTTAACACGTCGTAAAACGGCTGAAGCAAGGGTGGGCCAATCCTAAGCTGCATCCTCGCATGAAAAATGCGGTCTACCCCTTCAAACAACAGGGACAGGAGCGACGCAAAAGCAAGAAGGGCCAACCCCGCTAGAATTTTACTCAGCAAAATCATGCTCCCATCAACCTCCTAGTCTTTTCCCTGCAGCTCTGCAAGAGTTCACTTTTCGTCACGACTTGCTTGCTTCCCTTACGAACATCGGTCACAAGCATCCTCTCCATGCAGGAGATACATGGATCGACACTGTTTATAATCAATGGTGCATCTGCTACATCGTTACCTCTGAACATTATGGGCCAGGATACAGCATTGGCATACGTCGGGGCCCTTACCTTCCACCAAGTAATATTCTCCTGACCTCCAGTCAGCTTGACCACATGGATATCATCACCTCTAGGCCCCTCTATTGAGCCTACCCCCATGCCTTCTGCTTGTTTCAAGTAGCTAAGGAGTTTAGGTAACTTGGGTTCCCACATGAGGTCCCCTTCTGGTAAACCCTCAAGACACTTCTCAATAATCTCAAGGGATTGGTAGACCTCCAAGACCCTAACCAGGAACCTGTCGTAAACGTCTCCATAGACTTCTCCGGTGTAGTCTTGAGGAACCACAGGCTTGACGTCAAGATCTGCGTAGGCCTCATAAGGCGCTGACCAACGCAGGTCTACCCTTAACCCGCTTCCTCTTGCCGTGGGTCCCAAGGCACAATGAGTTATAGCATCCTCTTTTGACAGAACACCTACGTTTCTCAACCTTGCCAATGCAACGGGATCACCAACTGCAACGTCATAGAATAAAGAAAATTCACTCTTGTAGAAAGCAATCATGTCCTTAATGGCCTTCTCTACCTTGGGAGTTATGTCTCTACGAACTCCACCTATGGTGCCTGTACCATAGTTAACCCTGTTCCCGGTGAGCGCCTCCAGGACATCCATAACCTTCTCCCTCAGGATCATCCCCAGATGGAAGGCAGAATCGTATCCAAAGGTATAACACGCCACGCCTGCCCACAAAATATGGGAATGGATACGCTCCAATTCCAGCACTATGGTTCTGATATATTGAGCTCTCGCAGGCACTGGTATCTTGGCAGCATCTTCAACTGCCCTTATGAATGCCTCTATGTGGGTAAAAGAGCATATCCCACATATTCTCTCGGCAAGATAGATAACCTGAATGGGGTTCCTATCCCTTGCCATGAATTCAATTCCTCTGTGGATCGCTCCAGGCCTTATGGTAGCATCGACAATTCTTTCTCCATCAACATCTAACCATGCTGTTATAGGCTCTTTTAAGCCTACATGAACAGGTCCAATTGGTACCTTGTATGTTTTTCCTGTCCCTATAGCCATATGGGCACCTCCTATGATAGTTCCCTGACGTCTTCAGGAGAAGGCCCGGTATCGTCTCTTCGCCAGGGCTTGATATCTTCATCCCAATCCTCAGGCAAGAAAATCAAGCCTTTATTTGGAAGCCCCTCAAAATCTACACCGAGCATTTCCCTCATTTCTCGTTCGCTGTACTCTACCCCTGGGATCCTGCCCCATAGAGAGGGCATCCTAAGGTCATCTTTTGGCACAGCGACAGAGATGCAAAGCCCAATTTCTTTCCCTCGTTCGCTGCTCCTGAACAGAGTGCAGTGATAATTAAGGGTCACAACATCTCCGTCATCGTTACCTGACATGACCTGAAAATGAAGGAAATCGAACGTCATTAAGGTGTCTATCAAATCCAGGAACTTCTCCCTTTTAACCTTTAAGTACATGTCTTTGTACTGAACTTCGTTGCTGATGCCGCCCTTGTACTCCCTTATTTCCAAGCTTTCCAAGGCATCTTCAAATCGCTCTTGCAGGCAACCTGCCACTTCTTCCGGTTTTTTGCTATCTTTCACGTATTCAGGTTTGCATCTACTCATTTAGGGGCACCTGCCTTCTTCAGCTCTTCTTTCATCTTTTCCAGCTTCATTACGGCCTTAGCTGCACCCTCAATTATAGCCTCAGGTCTTGGGGGGCATCCGTGAACATATACATCCACTGGAATGATGTTATCCACAGGTCCCTCCAAGTTGTAGGATTTGTAAAACACATCTCCGGACGCAGCACAGTTACCAACCGCAATAACAACCTTGGGATCAGGCATCTGGGCATAGATTCTCTTGAGTTTATTAGCCATAAACTTTGTTACAGGCCCCGTGACCAGCAAGACATCTGCGTGCCGTGGAGTTCCTACAAGTTTCATCCCAAATCTCTCTATATCGTATCTTGGTGTGAGGGTTGCCACTATTTCGATATCGCATCCATTACAGGAGCCGCTGTTACATAGAAAAACCCAGATAGACTTGGAGAGAATGTCTATATATCGTTCAAGTTTCATAACTACCCCTCCTTAAAGCAGCACCAAAACCGCAAGCACTGCTGCAACTACAACCATGTACCCTACGTAGTCGTTGGTCAAACCACTATGCATCCCAGTGAGCAGCTCGTAGTATCCTTTCAACGCCTCAACGAATCCCCAATAAGCAGAGCTTGCAGGGACTTGTATCTCACTTCCATCTTCAGGTACTGCATTGGAACCATAAAATATTTCATCTTGTTCCGTTCCCTTTTTGTAATCGCTTCTACCCATGCTCCTGATCCAAAGCACGAGTCCCGAAGCTATAAAGAAGAAGATTATCCAGCTATAAACATCCCAATAACCAAAACCAGTAAACACATTACTCCACATCACAGGCCACCTCCTACCACGGCCGAGATGTAGCCTGCTTGGTCTACAAGAGCCTTGGCCGCAGGTTCAACCAGGTTGGACAATGACCAAGTTGGGAATAGGGTTAAGCCTATTATCACTATGGTCAAAACAGACATTCCGAGGAGCATACCCGCCGGAACTTCCTTGACATGGGACAATCTAGCCTTCGCAGGCCCTAAAAATGCTGTCTGGAACACTTTCACAAAGGAGGCCAAAGTCAAGACCGAAGTAACAAGGGCCATTATCGAAAGAATAGGATATACAGCAAAGGTTGACTCATATATTAGCAACTTAGACACAAACCCATTGAACGGCGGTAGTCCAGCTATCGCTGCTGCCGCTATTACGAACATGAAAGTTGTATACGGCATGTTCCTTGCCAAACCACCTAAGTCATTTAGGTTTCTAGACCCAGCCGCGTAATACAGTGCCCCAGCCGTCAAAAACAGCAGACCTTTATAGACAGTGTAGTTTATTAGATGGTATATACCACCCTTCATGGCTGTGAAACCATAATCAGCCATAGCTTGCGGGTCAGAAAGGGCCAATAGCCCAACTCCCAATCCAAGGAGCATGTAACCGATCTGAGACACTGAATGGTAAGCCATAAGGCGCTTGATTTCCTTTTGAACGACCGCCATGCTCACCCCAATGAACATGGAGAGAACACCCATGACTATTATCGTCCAAGGCACAACAGCACTTCCAAGGCTTGCTCCATAGATGGAGAAACAGACCCTGAAAAGTCCATAAAGAGAGGCCTGACTTACAGCGATCAGCAAGCATGTAACACCAGCAGGCGCCTCAGTATATGCATCTGGAGTCCACATGTGCATTGGGACGGTACCGCACTTCATGGCAAGAGCAACGATCAAGAACACCAACGCCACTTTTTCTGCATATCCAAGCCTAAGCACATTGGCGACAGCAGCCATGTTAACCGCGTTGTATCTGCCGTACAAAAATGCAATAGCTATTAAAACCATCATCGCACCAATGGTTGAAACGACCATGTACTTGAAGCTTGCTTCTATGGCCTCGGGTCGATCCCTCCAGAAAGCCACCAATCCAAAGGAAGCAACCGAGGCTATTTCCAGGAACACAAAGAAGTTGAACAAGTCTCCAGTTAGGACCATTCCCAACATACCAGTGGTAAGAAGGAAGTAAAGGGCAGTAAATTTGTCCAAACCAGAGAACTTCTCCATATAGTTAGTGGAGAAAATTGCTCCTGCCAAGGCAGCAATACTCCCAACCAAAGCCATAAAAGCACTGAAAGCATCGACTTCCAGAATTATCCGTATAGGCAAACTCATTCCCGAAGGCAACGAAAGGTTAAAGGCTTCACCACCCATCACGTAGATAGCAGTCCCGGAAGCTAATACCTGTTGCCACAGGAGAACGCTCAAGATTGCCGTCAAGGCAGAAACCCCTACAAGCCAGAAATTCCTTGCCGCTTTACCCAGCATAGAAGCCACAGGAGCAACAAATGCACCCAAAAGCGGCACCGCGATCATAAGAGCCGGGAGATGTACATGCCAACTCATCCTCGTAACCTCCTAATCTCCCGGACGTCCAACGTCCCATAATGTTTGTACAGCATCATTATCAGCGAAAGCATAAGCGCCGATGTGGCCAGACCTATAACTATCGCTGTCAGCGTCAAAGCTTGTGGAACAGGCAAAACCATCTTTTCCACTTTGCCCGCCAAAGTAAATACGGGTATGCTTCCGCCGGCCCTATAGCCAAGAACGATAAGCAGAAGGTTTGCGGAAGCTTCTATCAAAGTGATACCTATTGCTATCTTTATGAGGTTCTTCTCAAAAAGAACCGCATAAAGCCCCAACAAGAAAATTATTCCGACAACAAGATATGGTAGATTACCCGTCATGGCCCGTCTCCTCACTTCCGCTTTCTTCGTATAACCTTATTCCTTTGAACATGTAGTAGAGGATCAAGGAAAGCCCACCAATGACCTCCAGCCCCACAGCCATGTTCATGAGCGCAATGGTTCCAGAGCTGTTGAGTACACCACTATTGGGTCCTATTGGAACAGGAGAGCCGAAGAGACCGCCTTGGCCTGCCAGGAAGTTGTAGAAAAAGGTGGTCCCCAGTCCAAGAAGACCTGTTCCTATGAAAACCAAAAGACCAATCGTCTCAAACCATGAAAAAAGATTGGACTTGTAGAAAGAAACAAACTTTTTCCCACCATATGCGACCAAGAGAAAGGCAAACAAAGTTGCTACCACTGCCCCTCCCTGGAAACCTCCACCTGGGGTCAAATGGCCGTGAACTATGACATACACCCCAAAAACAGCCAAAAACCAGGCGAAAACATCGCAAATAGTCCTAACTATCACCGACAAGGAGTACATTAATTATGCCCTCCTTTCCTGAAAACGACCAATACAGAACAAACAGCAGTAAAAAGCACAGCGGCCTCACCTAAAGTATCAAATCCCCTGTAATCGAAAACGATTGATGTCACAATGTTGTTCACAGATCTTTCCGCCTGAGCATTATATAGATAATAGTCGTCCATCGGGGCTATAACAGGATCCCCAAACTGGTGTATCCTGCTCAACCCTCCCCAAAGAGTACCTACCATTATTACGAGGGCCATCAAGAACAATACATGTTTTTTCATCGACGATCACCCCCGTTGCCCTTCCTCAGAGCCTTGCATCCTCTAAGCGCTATTATATATATGGCTGTGGTTAGCCCGGCACCTATACCTGCCTCAGCAATAGCCACATCTGGTGCCTGCAATATGTAAAACTCCAAAGAGAGAAGCAAGCTAAAAACAGCAAGAGAGATTACAGAGGAAAGCAAATCTTTGAACCATATGGCAAAAAAGGCTGAAACCGTTATAAGTGCCAGCACAAAGAAATGAAATACCCCGTTCATGCCGAAACACCACCTTTTTTCTTTTGGTCTTCGGCTAGCCTATCCACCACGGCAAACTTGGGCATTATTCCGCTCCTATGAGCAGCCCTAGCTAAAGCATGCGCGCCAGTCGGGTTTGTGATCAACAAAGCAGCCACCGCTATAATGGCGTGCACTGCCAATGTACCAAACCTACCCTCGCCGCTAACGACCAATTTTTGCAAAGCAAAAAGCACCACAGCTGCCGAAGTGAAAATGGAGCCAAATGTAGTACACTTTGTGGTCCCATGCAGCCTTGTGTAAACGTCTGGAAATCTGTAAAGAGCCACGGTACCTAACAAGTTGAACAAAGTTCCTATTACCAAGAAAAGTACTATGAGCGCATTCATCGTTACATGCCTCCTTCGATGTACCGGGCCAAAAACAAAGTTCCCACAAAGGAAAGGCCAGCATAAACTATCGCTACGTCCACCATAACTACCGAGTCATATACAACGGCCAACAAGATCATAAGGGCCACTACCAACGTGTTCATAGAGTCCAAAGCCACTGCTCTGTCTGCCACCGTAGGTCCGGCTATCAACCTTCCGGACATCAAAAAAGCACATAGGGCTATTATTCCTGCGGCCCACATAAAGACCGTCAAAGTCATTCAGCAACCCTCCTCGCCCATTTCCCAAAAGTGCCATAAACCAGCTCTTCTTCTGGGTTCTCATCTGTTACGTTTATCCAGTGAATGTAGAACAGGTTCCCACCTTCTGGATCTTCATTGATATCCACTGTCAAGGTACCTGGAGTCAAGGTTATGGAGTTAGCTAGCATTGTGGTGGCCAAAGTGCCCTTCAATCCAGAATTGATCTTGACTATGCCCGGCCTTATCTTCCCTGTTATAACTCTCATGGCGACATCCAAGTTAGCTTTCACCATGCCCAGAAAGAAAGGGCCGAAAAGGTACGCAACAAACATCCCCCACCTGACGGGATTCAGACCGTACAAGCTAAAAAATCTCCTGGGATTCCAAACCCTGGCAGCGAAGGCGAGAATGGCACCCAATACAATTCCTATAACAACTTCTGCCATATCTATTCCGTTGCCGCTCCAGGCCAAAAGCAAATAAACAAGCACTGAGAACACGAAAATGACCATACATTTCACCCCCTTAACTAAAAAGTTGAATGTTTGTTTTTATCTTAAAAACACGCTATAAGCCAAGACTGCCGCCAGCACCCCAGAATTCTCTGCTATTCTATTTTGACTTTATCCTTTACCCTAACCCTGCCTCCAGAAACTACCTTTAAGAAATATCCCACATCAGGCAGCAAACACCACCCCATATAACTATAAGTATGGGGCTCATCAGGCCTTTTGCCACGCTCTACCACTTCTAATATCACGTTTTCGCCTAACCTCAGCTTGGAACCTATCTTTATTAAGGAGGGGCAATCCAATTTGATTCGCAGGTTCTCAGCCAAAGAACCTGGAGGGAATTTTATTTTGGCCCTGTCCTCTGCCACTGCAACATCTGATGACAACAAAAGGCTGACTTCTCTGCCTTTTGTTCCCAAGTGACAATCTCCTTCTATCCCACCTGGCAAGAACAAAGCTTCACTTACAGGCTCCTTTGGTTTATCCTTAAAGGCACCTATACATATAGCTTCGACGATTCCCAAAATTACGCCCCCCTACCCCGAGGATACATTATACAACACATGGGAAAGTTACGTCCATATAATTGTGTAAAATTA